>CAYWSC010000173.1:0-4531 GCA_964460695.1 Hadarchaeota archaeon (SeqCode) | reverse complement strand
GAGGTGTATCATTGCCCCAAGCGAAGGTCTGTTCGGTTTGTGAGTCTCCCCTGCCGGAGGCGGGGTACTATCGCTGTCCCTACTGCAGGAAACTTCTCTGCGAGAACTGTGCCAAGAAGTACGACTATAAGTGTCCGGACTGCAAGATCGATCTTGAGTACTTCAAGGAGGAGACAATTGCGTGCGCCGTGTGCGGGACGACCGCTATGACGAGGGGCTACTTCAAATGTCCCCAGTGCGGAAAGATTCTGTGCAAGATCTGCTACGGGTCCTACGGGGGCAAGTGCCCTGACTGCGGGGTCGACCTCGAATTCGTAAAGCCGGCATAGCCGAGGCCGTCGGCATCCCACGGCCCGTCACAAGAGGCCGGAGCTCTCGCGGCGAGTTGAAGGTCCTCGGCGTGGCAAGTTCCAGCAGCAGGTGCGAACCTTTATCAGGCCGGAGTAGGGCAGATGGTCGTTGCACGCCTATGGCCCGGTTCCCTCGAGGAGGCTGGGGCGCTCGATCGGCGTTAGCCCTATTCCACCGAAGACATGCTCCTACACCTGTGTCTACTGCCAGCTCGGAAGGACGACAAAGCTGACAGTGAAGAGGGAGAGCTTCTACCCCAAGGAGGACGTGCTCCGCGACATCGAGAAGATAGTAGCTCTAAATGAGGCAGACTACCTTACCTTCGTTGGGGACGGGGAGCCTACACTCTCAAGGGACCTGGGGTGGCTGATCAGAGAGTGCAGGAGACGTTTCTCCCTCAAGATAGCGGTGATCACGAATGGCTCTCTCTTCTTCGACCCTGATGTTAGGGAGCAGGTGTTGGAGGCGGACGTCATACTTCCGAGCCTCGATGCCGGGAGCGAGGAGGTGTTTAGACGGATTAACCGTCCTCATCCCTCCATCCGCTTCGACCAGATGCTTGAGGGACAGGTCATGCTTAGAGAGTTATTCGACGGCCAGATATGGGAGGAGGTCATGCTGGTCTCTGGCCTCAACGACTCGGATGAGGCCCTATCTGATATCCGCGACTGCCTCGACCGCCTGGGGGCCGACCGCGTCTATCTCAATGTCCCGATAAGGCCGCCGGCCGAAGAGTGGGTCATGCCGCCATCCCCGGAGAGGGTTCTCAGGGCATCCGAGATCCTTGGGAACGCTTGGGACATAAGCGGCTATGAGACGGGGGAGTTCGGCCTTGGCGGATTCTCGAGCGCCGCGGAGGCCATACTACAGCTGTGCTCACGGCACCCCATGAGGGTCGATCAAGCAGAAATGGTAGAGAGACGCTTCGGCGAAGAAGGGGTCATCGAGTCGCTGATCAGGAGCGGAGAGCTGAAACTCATCACCTATAGGGGCAAAAGCTATGTCGCCCCCGCACGGTTCAGGAGAGGGGGCAGGCCGAGCTAATTGTGTCTGATGGACCAAGTTGACAAAGGAGACGCGGTGTCTGGAATGGAGGAAATGAGCCACAGGGAACGCGTCGTCACCTCGCTGAGCCACCAGGAGCCGGACAGGGTGCCCGTAGACTTTGGATCGATGGGATCCACCGGGATAACCGCCCTTGCCTATGCAAAGCTGAGGAGCTACCTAGGGATCAGGGGCGGGAGGATCAGGGTCTACGACACGGGTCAGCAGCTGGCCGAGCCCGAGAAGCCGGTACTGGATCTCTTCGGGGTAGATGTCATCGACCTTAGGAGGAGCCTTCCGCCGGCAGCGCCGGACGGGCAGACGTGGAGGAGATGGATTCTCAGAGACGGGACTGTATGCGAGGCTCCACAGGGATTCGATCCGCAGCCGGACGGGGAGGGCGGATATGTCATACGTGACCGGTCTGGCAACGTGGTCTCCCGGATGCCCAAGGATGGGTTCTACTTCGACTCGGTCTGGCACCCGCTCGAGAAGATGAAGTCGCCATCCGACGCCGACCAGATTGACTGGGATGGGATGAAGATCTCAGATGAGAGGCTTCGGATATTGGAGGAAAAGGCTGCCTTCCTGGAGAGGAACACGGACTACGCCATTCATTTCCACGGATGCGGCGGAATCCACGAGTGGGGACAGGGCCTCCGCGGATGGACCAACTGGCTCGTAGACCTAGGGGCAAGGAAACATCTGGCCGAGGCCCTGCTGGACCGGATGATGGATGTGAACATGTACAACTTGAAGAGAATAGTCGAGCGAATTGCCCCCCACGTCCAGGTCCTAGGGTTTGGAGACGACCTTGGAATGCAAATAGGGCCTCAGATCTCTCCTAAGGTCTACAGGGAGATGCTAAAGCCCAGGCACGAGGAGATGTTCACGTACGCGAAGAGGCACTCGCGTTGCTTTGTCTTCCTTCACTCCTGCGGGTCGATCTACAGACTGATCCCAGACCTCATAGACGCCGGGGTAGATGCGCTGAATCCGGTGCAGATATCGGCGGCTGAGATGGATCCGAAGAGGTTGAAGGAGGAGTTTGGCGAGCAGATAACCTTCTGGGGCGGCGGGGCAGATACGCAGAACGTCCTAGGGTTTCGGCCCGTCGGGGAGGTAGTTTCCCACGTCAGGGAAAACCTATCCATCTTCGCCCCTGGGGGAGGATTCGTCTTCAACCAGGTCCACAACATCCAGCCAAACGTCTCCCCGGAGGCGCTGGTCGCGACGTACCAAACCGCCCTTCAGGCAGGGAGCTATCCCATCGCTCGCTGATCATCAGAGTGCTGTTCGCACTATCATCCAGGATGCGGCGAAGAGGAGGATTGCGGCCAGGCCGATCCTGAGGTTCCTCTCGCCCACCCTCGCGTGGAGACGGGATCCAACCTGGGAGCCTAGCAGGACGCAGAGGGCGAGAACAACGGCCAGGCTCCAGTCTATTCCTCCCTTGGCTGCATGGCCTAGAAATCCCATGGATGAGGAGGCCAGCACAAGGAATGTGTTGGTTCCCATTGCGATCCTTATGGGCACCCCTCCCAAGAGAACGGCGATTGGAACGATCAGTCCCCCTCCGGATATCCCTACCATCCCTGCGAAGAAGGCCGCCACGGCCACCGGGATAACCACATGGAGAATCTGGACGTCGTATTCTCCCCCCGAGAACCTCCTGTGCCAGACTCCGGTCCCGCCGACTTTGACCTGCACATTCTTGTTGAGGAAGAGGAGGAGGGCGGAGAGGATGAGAAAAGACGCGAAGGCAACTTTGAGGTAGAGGGACGCTATTCCCTTGGAGAAGAACCCTCCGAGAAAAGACGCCAGCCCCACAAGCGTGGCGAGGAGGAGGGCTAGGCTCCAGTCCACCAGGCGGTGTTTGTGGTGATAGACGAGAGTCATAGAGAGGCTTTGAAGGAAGATCAGGAAGAGGCTCACGCCGGCTGCCGTGTAGAAGGGTATGTCCAGGAGGGTTAGTATGACGGGAAGGTAGAGCTCTCCTCCGCCTTTCCCAAACATCGAGAACACCAGCGATATGAGTAGTACCAGAAGCGCCGCCGCGAGAAGGTCTATCATGTGTCACTAGGCCCTCCTTTCGAGCACATGCTAGGAAGTGGCCCGGCTTTGCCCTCTGGATTCTTTAAGGCTTCGCCGCGGCAGTGACAGTGTCATGGGGGTTCCCTTTGGCTTCTCGGGTCCTTGGGGGTTGCTGGCAAGCCCTACGCTTTTCGGGTAGATTTTTCAGCACGTCAGATAACACTGTGAATATGTCTGCTTCTAGCCGTGTCTGGCTCGACTATGTTTCGGCGGCCCCGGTAGATCCGAGGGTGCTCGAGGCTATGGATCAGTACAATCGGGTCTCCATCGGGAATCCGTCGTCCGCCCATTCCTCGGGACAGGAGGCCAGGGAGGCGGTCGAGGCTGCAAGGTCGGGACTGGCCCGGGTCATAGGTGCGGATGGCGAGGGCAAGATCGTCTTCCTATCAGGCGCGACGGAGGCCAACAACCTAGCTCTAAAAGGAGTGGCGAGGAGGAAGGGGAAGGGGAAGATCCTCGTGTCCTCGATCGAGCACCTGTCCATACTAAACGTGGCCAAGGAGCTGGAGAGGGAGGGCTTTGTGGTGGAGAAGATTCCCGTCGATAGCTACGGCCTCGTCGACCCCTCGAAGATCGATGAGATGGTGGACGACGAGACCATACTGGTCTCTGTGATGTACGCAAACGGCGAGATAGGAACCGTCGAGCCAATCCGAGAGATAGGAGAGATCCTTCAGCAGAGGGAGGCCGTCTTCCACGTCGACGCCGTCCACGCAGCTGGAAAGATCCCCGTGGATGTGAAGAGGGATCACATAGACCTTCTCACGCTCTCCTCGAACGAGATCTACGGTCCGAAAGGGGTGGGTGCCCTCTTCATCTCCTCGGATGTCAAACTCAGGCCGCTGCTCCAGGGAGGGGGGCAGGAGTTCGGAATCCGTTCGGGAAGCGAGAACGTCCCAGGCATCGTCGGGTTCGGGAAGGCGGCCCAGATCGCAGCCAGCGAGATGGAAAAAGAGGCGGAGAGAACGAGGATGCTTCGCGACATGCTGATAGAGGGGGTCCTAGACTCTGTTCCGAACTCCCATCTCACCGGACACAGGTC
>CAYWSC010000172.1:0-4532 GCA_964460695.1 Hadarchaeota archaeon (SeqCode) | reverse complement strand
CTCTCTCCTCGCACATCTGACGCACAGCCACTGGGTCCCCCATCTCACGGGCCTCTCAAGGATGGTCACCTTTCCCCTGCGCAGACAGGAGCTACATACTTTAGCCCAAGACCTCTCCCGAGGCGCTGTCAGTTCCCGGATGCGATCTGCGGAAGACCGGGTCGCCGAATCGTCCAGAAGGAAGAGCCTCTGAGCCCTCTTCGCCTGAGCCAGGAATGCCTTCGGCTGCATCCCCACGTCCATATCCGCCACACGCACGCGGCAGCGCAGGGGATGCCTCTCATCCTGAGGGGTTAGCGTTGCCTCTGCAAATATCCGCCTGTTTCTGAATAGACTGAAGACTAGCTGCTCCTTGTTTCTCGCACCCCTTATGAGGCAGTCAAACGGACGATCGGTGAAAGTCTCCACGGCAGCCGTGGCCATTAGAACCTAGAGGCGGACCAATTTGAAAAATAGTCGTTGCCACGCTGGGCCATGCGCGAGCATGCGACGATCCAGTCTCTCTGTCTACTCCTGCGGGTGAATTACCGCCCTCAAGACCTCGTCCGGCCTTTCGATCGCTAGGCGTATTGCCTTTTCCACATCCGCCAGCGGGAAGGTCTGGGTAATCATCGATCGGAGGTCAACGAGCCCTCTCCTCATGAGGCTGAGCGATATTGGGAAGTCGTGCCAAAAGCCGAGAATCCCGAGGACGTCTATCTCTGCCAGGGTGACGCGACTGAGGTTGATCTCGTCGGTAGGCTTCCCCGTGAACCCTATCGGCATCACCCTGGCCCCGCTGCAAGCCACCTCGACCATCTGTTTGAGTGTTTCAGGTTTCCCCACAGCCTCGAACACTACTGGGGCCATCTCTCCGTCCGTCGCCGAGCTCACGGCCTCCTTGAGATCCTCAGATGAAGCGTCTACAATGTGATCCGCCCCCAGCTTTCTGGCCAGCTCCAGTTTACGTTCAGAAAGGTCCGCGATTAGCACCTCCGCCCCAGCGGCCTTCGCAACCTGCAGGACCATCAGCCCGATAACACCGGCACCGATTATCACGACGAAGTCGCCAATGGTCACGGCGCACCTCCTGACAGCATGTACGCCGACCGAGAGCGGCTCCGTCAAGGCAGCCTCGTCGAAAGGAACGGTAGGTGGCTTAGGGTGGAGAAAGCTGGCATTTGCCAGGACGTACTCCGCAAATGCCCCGTCGACGTTGTGTCCGATCACCTTCACGTCGTTGCAGACGTTGTACCTGCCAGCTCTACACCCCGGGCAGCGGCCGCACGTGTAGAAGAAGGTTTCGACGACGACCTCGTCACCCCTCTCCCAGTTTGCCACCCCCGGTCCGACTTCCTCGACCACCCCTGAGCACTCGTGTCCCATGATCCTCGGAGGCTCTATCATAGGGTGTTTTCCCAAGAAGCCGGACACGTCCGACCTGCAAACCGCGGTGGAGATCACCTTGACAAGTGCCTGTCCCTCCTTCGGCTGGGGAACAGGGACTTTGGCAAGCTCCAGTTGTCCAAACTCCCTAAGAACCACCGCCCTCATTTCGCGACTCAAACCAGACCCCCCGGGAACTCACCTGCCAAACAAGAAAAATCTTCTCGCCCTGCGACCGCTCCGAAGGACTCATGCCTCGATCGATATGTGGCTTCCATCGTCAAAGTCCGGGAAGAGCACGAAACCCCCACGCCCCCTCCAGACGGTCCGGCCATCGATCTTTGCCACCCTTCGGCCTCCTCGACCGAAGGACAAGGAGAGGGCGAACTGCTTTCCCGAGTAATTCAGCGGGACGAGCGTCCTGAACCTGGTCATTCCCTCCAGCGGCCGGGGATCGATTATGAGGCCGTCTGCCACGGGGCGAAGGCCCATGACCCCTTCGACAAGCGGAGTGAAGAGTGAACCATAGTTACCGACCTCTGGCGACCAGACCTCGTTCGCGCTGCCGTCCTGGCGGATGTTATTGTGTATCGTCCCCTCCTTCTTCTCGTACTCCACGATCGCCCTGTACATACGGGTGGCCTGGGACAGGTAGCCTCTTCTCAGCCTCGCCACTGCGGCGTGGGCTCCGAGGGTCAGCCACACATCACCGTCGGTAACCGTGTAGCCGTAGTTCATCCGCCTCGCATTGTCCCGCGGCAGGTGATTCGTGAGGACGGGAAAAGGATGCTCTATCCCGGGATTTGAGTCTATGTAGCTGAAAATAAGCTTCTCTTGGGAGCGGTCCGCGATATCCCAGAGTATGGAGAAGTAGTTCGCCGTGGATTCGAAGTATCTGTCCCCGTAGACCCTCCTTCCCGTGCCGTCATTGCCGTGGAGGAACCATCTTCCCTCCAGCCAAAATCCTCCTGTCTCGGAGTCCTTTCGGAATTCCTCGCGAATGTTTCTCGATGCATCCAGGTATTTCGTGCTCCTCGAGTCCCTGCCGAATACCTTCTCCACCTCAGCGAGCAGATCCAGGCAATTCACCATGCAGACGTTGTTGTTAGAGTTGTCAGCATGCCAGTTGGTGTTCTCGGTCCAGTCCCCTTCTATCCCCGACTCTATGAGGTGCTCGTTGTACTGGGAGGTGAAGTGGGTGAGAATGTAATCCGTACTCCTCTCTATGACCGAGAGCTTTTCCAGGGTAAACCAGCGGCGGTTTCTCGTGTACAGGAAAAGCTCCAGTGCCATCTTGGCCCAGCAGATGATGTTGTCTAGGCAGTAATCCTCGCCATGAACACCGTCGTAGGTCCGATAGTGAACCTTTGGCTTACCTTCGACGTAGCCAATCCGCCCGTCCGAGTCGATGGGCACCGCATGTGGGAGCAGGCCAGTTCCGGGCTCCGGCCTCTGCAGGCCCTCATCTATGGTTGCCTCCAGTACTCTGCGGAAGGAGGGGTCCACCAATGGAGGAAGGTCATGGATGCCGCACCACGTGTTCCATCCCCATATCCCAACCGGCCTCTTCCCGCCATCGGGCGTCGAATGAACCTCACATATCCTACCGTTGAAGGTCAACTGGTCGAAGAAGACGGATTCTATTCGCGCGTTCACATGCGCAAAGAAGTCGACGTCGCTGTCGTAGTATCTTGGCATGCCGGGCGGCGGGCCCGGCGGCTGAAAACTGTGTCGGCGGAGGGTCGTCTCCATCGCTAGGCCTTGCAAACAGTTATAAATGTTCATACGAACAAAAGTCCCATGTGGGGACGATGCTTCCACAGAGGGTTCGCCTGGCCTAGAGGATTCGCGGGGCCGACTGGCTGGGGGATGCCGTGGGCCTACAACCAACCGTGGTTCGGCTGGCGTCCCGTCATACCGGCGGGCTGGTGGACATACGGCTTCCCGTACCTGAGGGCTACAGCATATCCCTGGGGGCCGTGGAGCCCGTACTGGTAGGCTCAGCGCGTTGCCGACGGCTGGGGAACCCGATGCCTAACGAGGCGCATACAGGCACGACCAGCAGGCTGAAGTAGACAGGAGACTCTGGCAATTCAGATCTAAGCCGCGAAATGGTCTCCCTTAGATTCTCGACCAGGCCCAGCAAATTCGACTCAGCAAGTTGAAGCCTCTCCACCTCCCTCTGGCAGAGGGACAGCGTCTGATTGAGGTCTAATATTCGACTCTCAAGCATTCTCTTCTCCTCTGTCAGCCGGCACGTCTCTTCCTCGCAGTCCTGCAGCCGCAGCTCTAGGTCGTCTCTCTCCCTGGTCAGGTTCTCAATCCTGGCGAGGAGTGCTGTCCTTTGACGCTCAAGTTCGCCTATTCGATCCAGAAGGTCTTCCTTCTCTTGCTCCAGAAGCTGGACCCTCTCAGACAACTCGCTGTTGATCTCCTCGAGCTGTGCTATCGTCTCTGTCAGGTTCTCGTTCTGCTCTGTAAGTGCTTGGATCCTCTCTTCCAGCTCCTCTACCAGCTGCCTCAGGCGAGCTAGCTCTCTCTCGCACCAGGTGGGCATGATCTCGAAGCTCCAGCTTGCAGGGGTTGGATCGACTGCGCCCTTATCATCAACCGCTCTGACCTGGAAGGTATGATTCCCGCTGCTAAGGTTCCTGTAGGACATCCTTGTCTCGGTGGTGTTTCTCCAAAGAGACCCGTCCATTCTGTACTGGTAGGAGACTACCAATCCATCTATATCTGATCCTCCCCAGCTGAACGACACGTCGTGCTCAGTACTCGTCGCATTAGGACCAGAAGAGATCCACGTGTCGGGAGGACTGTTAACCCTTACGACAAAGCTGAACCAAGCCGGAGTCGGGTCGTCGATGCCGTCGTCGTCCCGCGAGCGAACCTCGAAGCGATGAGTGCCATTCGAGAGCCCGTAGAAGACCGTCCGGGTTTCCGTCGTCGTAATCCATTCTGCGGAGTCTAGTCGATAGTGGTACAGGACAACCTGCCCGTCGAGGTCCGAGCCCGTCCATCTGAAGACCGCTGTACGGTTCTCCGAGATCGCGGGCGGGGTTTCAACCAGCCAAGTATCAGGGGCGATCGCCGCAGAGAGGGGGTAGACGTAGAAGGATGCATGCCGCCTATACGGGCCAATCTGAATCGTAACCCTGTAGGGACTC
>CAYWSC010000171.1:0-4622 GCA_964460695.1 Hadarchaeota archaeon (SeqCode) | reverse complement strand
CGGTGGTGACGGGCTCACTGGAATGCGACAGGGCCAGGAAGAAGGCGGATGAGCTGTACTTCACCGGCGAGTACTCCGCTGCCCTCGACGCCTACGACGAGGCGATACAGCTGGTAGAGGGCAAGATAGAGGAGGCCAGGAGGATTGCAAACCAGGCCCTCTTCTACGTATACTTGATAGAGTGGGCAGCGGTAACGGGAACCTCTCTCCTCGGCGGGGTGGTGCTCTACACCCTCATGGTGCGGAGGAGGCTGTACGCGGAGGTCCCTGTTACCAAGCTGGAGAGGGGAGAATCCTAGGGGGTCCAAGGAGTGTCGAGGGTCGATCGACGTCTAGTCTCGATAATGCTGTCCGCGGTCATCCTCTCCAGCCTCCTGGTGTTCACCTTCGTCAAGCCGAGGGGAGAGGCCAGCATACTGGTCCTGACAAACCGCCACCCCGAGGTCATCGTGAAGAAGGCAGCCTCGAAGGGCATCGACTCCGAGTTTTCCGTCACCCTTATGGCAACGGTTCCCTTCGACGTTCTTGAACTGAAATTCTACACCCTCTTCGAGCGGACGCTTCCACCCAACCTGACAAATCCGGAGTCTCTGGAGGAGATACCCCGGGTCTCCATGATGGTCAAGATAGCCAAGGATCTGGGCTGGGAGCCTGAGGTCATCGAGACGGAGGGGCAACTTGGCGACGAGACCTATGACCTCTACGTGATGGATTTCTCCGACCTGCTGGCAACCTTCAACAACGCCTCTATGCTCTCAGCGGTTCCCCTGGTCTTCGCTTTGGTGAGAAACGCAAGCAGCGTGAGGTACCTTGAAGGCTATGCGGGGTTCTTCCCTGAGGCCAACAGGACGCTGGAGTATATATCGATATCGAGGGGCGAGAAGAAGTGGGAGCAGTACCGGAGGAGGGTTCCAAGGGAGACGGGACTCAAGATCGGCGGCCTACCGCTGGATGGGAGGATAATCTTCGAGAACGTCAGCCGCGACGAGCAGGTGTCGGTGACCTTTGACGTCGACATACCTGACGAGTGCCTCCCAGAGGTGGTGGAGTGGTCGAGCCAAGTGTTGGCTATGGAGGTCGTCATCGTAAAGGGAGACGGAGACATAGCCACTGTCATAGCCGACCTAGCGAGGAGGGGTGTTGAGCGTTGATGAGCCGGGCCTTGACGCTGATGATCCACATCTGTGTGTTCATGACCTTCTCGACCGCCGTGGCGGCCAGCTTTCCACCCCTCATCATAGTATACGACTCGAGCATGCCCGGCCTTGCAGACGGCGTCGCCGAGATCTTGGGGGAGGCCGATGCCGATGCGCAGGTCGTGGTGCTCCACGATCCGACCGTCGTCGCCTCGTTGCTGGCATACCCAAACGTGAAATGCCTCGTTCTAACCTCGGTCGCATCGGGTGATCTAAGCCTTCTGGTCCGGCCGGTGCTGGAGTACTTCAGGGCGGGAGGAGCGGTTATTGGATTCCACGGCGCGTGCTGGCAGACCAAGCTGGACGGAGTGGCAACCGAGGTCTTCCCGGCCTACGGAAACGCCACCCTCCCCGGGATAAGGAAGGAGGGGAGGAACTACGTTCAGTACGTCAAGTCCTCCCAACCACCGGGTGCCTTCGCGGATCTGCCTGAAGCCTTCGACCTGATCGGCCAGTTCTACGTCTTTCAGTCCGACAGCAAGAGGCGCCCCATCATTCCCAGACCTCCTCGCGGGACCCTGTCCATCATCTATGAGGAAGCCAAGACCGGGGCGCCCCTTGCCCTTGCATACGAGTCTCCGGGCGGGGCTCGGTCATTCTGCCTCCCCGGACTTTTCCTGAGAGACAACCCCTCGGTGGGCAGCTACTACGGACTGCTGCTCGAGCAACCGGAGTTCAAGGCTCTTCTAGTCCATGCCTATACGTGGGTGACGGAGGGCAACCCTCGCTTCGACCGCTACTCAGCCTCGTTTCAGAGACTTCTCGAGGCAAAGCAAGACGAGATCCAAGAGCTGAGGGCAAGGGCGCAGATGAGGGAGGGGGCGAGGCGTAGAGGCAGAGCGGTGATGCTCCTTGTTCTGTGGGTCGGGGGGATAGCCGTGGTTGCGGGCCTTATCCGCTGGGCTTTCCGCAGTGCCAGATGAGAGGGACAGGCCGCGCAGGGTGAAGAGGCCTACCTTGAGAACAGCAGCAGCAGGTAGCCTGCGACTATGCAGGCGTACCAGAGATCCCTGGCGAACCACCATGGAACCGTCTTGCCGAATGGAAGGACGAAGCCTGGGAGCTCCCACTGCCTGTGGAGCCACATCATCTCGATCTGCCAGAGCCCGATGAATAGAAGGGAGCCGGAGATAGCGCCGATTATTAGGTCGAGGTCCGCCAATATGCTACACCTGGCCCGTCTTGCCACGTGCACCGAAAAATGTATGTGGAAGGTGGAAGGGAAACAGGATTATATGAGCCATCACCGGCTATGGATGGTGGTTTGATGGCACAGGTAGCTAGGAACGAGCTCATCACTAGGTTCGGGACTACATACGGCTTCGAGGAGGTCTCGGCGGCGATGCAGGTCATTATGGAGGGCGCGCCGACCGACGGGGAGAGGGTTAAGTCCTTCGAAGAGGAGTTTGCCAAGTACTGTGGAGTGAAACACGCCCTCGCGGTCACCTCCGGAACGACAGCCCTAAACCTCGGCTGTTTTGCAGCCGGAGTGGGCCCCGGCGACGAGGTACTTGTCCCAGCTGTTACGTGGGTTGCAACGGCAAACGCCGCTACGATCCAGGGGGCGAGGGTCAGGTTCGTTGATATAGATCCCGAGACGTTCAACATGGATCCCCGCGACCTTGAGAAGAAGATCACCGACAGGACGAAGCTGATAATTCCGGTTCACCTTTACGGCCAGATGTGCGAGATGGATTCGATCATGGAGATAGCCGAGGACCACGACTGCCTCGTCCTCTCCGACTGTGCACATGCACCGGGCGCGGAGTACAAGGGGAAGAAGGCGGGCTCCATCGCCGACATGGGGGCCTTCAGCTTCCACCAGCAGAAGAACATGTCAACCCTGGGCGAGGGTGGCATGCTGGTAACCGACGACGATGAGCTCTACGAGCGTGCACGCCTATACAGGAACCATGGAAGAGAGCCCCACTCCCACGTCTTCAAGATGGTGGGGCACAACTACCGCATGACCGACATCCAAGCGGCGGTCGGGCTCGTCCAGCTCTCAAAACTCGACTCTCTGAATGCCAAGCGGATCTCGCTGTCCAGGCTGCTCACCCGTCTCCTAGAAGATGTAAGGGGAGTGTCCACGCCAAAGGAGGCCGAGGGCTGTGTCCACGTCTATCACCTCTACAACATCCTCGTGGACCCATCTGCAATCGGAATGGACAGGGACACCTTCATCTCCGAACTTGCCGATAGGTACGGAATCGTCGCGGGCAAGCACTACTCGCCGGTTCACCTCACGGAGATCTACAGGGAGCTCGGCAGCGGTCCAGGTGAGTGTCCGACAGCCGAACGGCTGACCGAGGTGAACGTAACCCTACCAATCCACCCTAGGCTCTCTGAGAGCGATGTACGCTACATCGCCGACTGCGTCTCCGAACTTGCCGGGCTCTCCTAGACCACGTGGGGGTCTGATATGGCGGTAAAGGTCCTGCTCGACACCGACATAGGCTCCGACATAGACGATGCCTTCTGCCTAGCCTACCTTCTCCAGAACGCCGAGTGCGACCTTCTGGGGATAACCACCGTGACTGGCCAGCCGCAGAAGAGGGCGATGCTTGCCAGTGCCATCTGCATGGCGGCGGGAAGAGACGTCCCCATCGTCCCTGGGAGGGAGGACCCGCTCTTCGTGGAGCAGAAGCAGAGAAGCGTTCCGCAGGCAGAGGCTTTGGAGAAGTGGAGCTACGAGGACAAGTTCCCAGACGAAAAGGCATCCGACTTTATGGCCAGCGTCATATCCCAGCACTCGGGAGAGGTCGTGGTACTCGCTGTTGGCCCCCTCACCAACGTCGCCGAGATGCTGGTAAAGCACCCGGAGGCCGCCTCAGAGGTCGCGGGGCTTGTCTGCATGTGCGGAGACTTCCCAGAGGGCCGTGGGCCTGGGAAGGCAGAGTGGAACGCCTCGGGAGACCCACACGCGACGAGCATAGTTGCGTCTCACCGCTTTCCATTTCACAGGTGGGTCGGCCTCAACGTCACTTTGAGGACTGTCCTAGAGCAGGAATTGCTTGGCAGGCTTGAATCGAAGGCGATGGGACCGGTCAGAGACTTCGCCGAGATATGGCTCCGCGCAAACCAGCGGATCGTACTCCACGACCCGCTTGCCGCCGTGACCATCTTCCACCCCGAGGTGTGCCCAACCAAGCGTGGCTGGGTCAGGGTCGAGACTTCGGAGAAGGGCGCGACCACCATGCTCCTGCCCCACCACAACGGCCGCCACGAGGTGGCCACAGACCTGGATGCTGGGCTCTTCTATGACTGCCTCACAGGAGTCCTTCTCGGGCGTCCCTAGGAGGAGCGATATTGACGACATCTGAAGGCCTAATAGACATACACGTACATGCATACATCTGGCCAGGACCGAGAGGATTTAGCACGGCTGAGGAGGTCTTGGAGAGGTACGACGGGGCGGGGATCCAG
>CAYWSC010000170.1:0-4642 GCA_964460695.1 Hadarchaeota archaeon (SeqCode) | reverse complement strand
CCTGCACCAAGAGCACCGGTAGGATTTGGTATGATCGAAAGAAAAATGTTTGGGGAACCCGAACCGGCGCTATGGTCGGATCAGGTATGATAAGTCTTTTTCTCCGAGCAAGCGGTATAGTATGACGAAGTAGTATTGCCGGTTGGAGCGAGAAAAAGGTAGCCAAGGAGACGAAGCGGTCAAGTATGATCGGGTCGTACTATTCGATATTTCCTGCCTTTCGCCCTCGGACCGGGCCAGGACCAAGAAGGGACCCCAGCGTAATGCGCGGTAAGATTTAATTGTCGAATTCCCCCGTGGTTGTCGGCGCTAAGGTGACGAAATGATTCGGTTCTACCGGGCACCGCCCTCCATGGTCAAGATCGTAGACACTACTCTGAGGGACGGTGAACAGACGGCTGGCGTCGTTTTCTCGAACCAAGAGAAGATCGACATAGCCAAGATGCTCGATGAGGTGGGCGTACATCAGGTCGAGGCAGGAGTTCCAGCTATGGGTGGAGACGAGAAGCAGGTGATCCGTGACATAGCCCACCTAGGGCTGGAGGCCTCGGTTCTAGCCTGGAACAGAGCCGTGATCTCCGATCTGGACGCGTCAATCGACTGCGACGTGGACGCGGTCGCCATATCAATATCGACGTCAGACATACACATCCAGTACAAGTTGCGCAAGACCAGAGAGTGGGTTCTAGACAGCATGGTTAAGGCCACGGAGTATGCGAAGAGCCACGGCCTTTATGTGTCAGTCAACGCCGAGGACAGCACCAGAACCGAGGACTCCTTCCTCATTCAGTTCGCAAAGGCCGCGAAGGAGGCGGGCGCCGACCGCATCCGCTTCTGCGACACCGTTGGACTAATGGAGCCGTTCCAGACGTATGAACGGGTCAAGAGGCTGATCGACGAGACCGGCATGCCGGTGGAGATGCACATGCACAACGACTTCGGCCTAGCCACCGCCAACACGCTCGCCGGCGTAAAGGCTGGTGCCACCTACGTCAACGTGACCGTGAACGGGCTTGGCGAGCGGGCCGGGAACGCCGCCCTCGAGGAAGTGATAATGGCCATGAGATTCCTGATGAACCTGGACATCTCGATAAACACGAAGAAGCTGCGCGGGCTCTCAGAGCTTGTCGCCAAGGCCTCTGCCAGAGACATACCCAAGTGGAAGGCGATAGTTGGGCGGGCGGTCTTCGCGGCTGAGTCGGGGATCCATGCCGACGGCCTTCTCAAGAATCCTATCACCTACGAGGCTTTCTCCCCGGAGGAGGTCGGGCTGACCAGGCAAATCGTCATAGGCAAGCACTCGGGCCGGCATGCCATCAAGAACAAGTTCAAGGAGTACGGCATCGAGCTCGACGATCAGCTGGCGGACCAGATACTGGCCCGGGTGCGGTCAGAGGCCGTCAAGCTGAAGAGGGCCCTCTTCGACAAGGAGCTGATGTTGATATACGAGGATGTGGTAAACCACAGGGGCGACGAGTAGTCGGGGCCCCTGTCGTATCCGGCGACTGAGTTCTAGAGCCTGGCAAACAGTTTTAATAGCCGCTCACTGCAGTGCAGGAGGCTTGGGGTTACCGAGAGATGCCTGACGTCGTGATCATCGGGGCGGGGCCTGCAGGCCTTTTCGCCGCGAGTCAGCTCATAGGAACTGGCCTCGACGTGGTGATAGTCGAGAAGGGGAAGGACGTCGACCAGAGGAAGTGCCCCCTCAACACGACGACCAAGTGCATGAAGTGTCATCCCTGCAACGTCATGTCCGGGGTGGGCGGTGCCGGGGGGCTTTCGGATGGGAAGCTCAACCTCAGACCGGACATCGGGGGCAACCTGGTAGAGTTCACCCACGACCAGAAGGAGGCCTGGAGGCTCGTCGAGGAGGTTGACAGGGTCTTCTTGGCCCACGGTGCCCCTAAGGACAGCTATGGCCTCGGTGAGGAGGCCGAGCAGCTCAGACGCAAAGCAGCCTCTGTTGGCATAAACTTCATCCCGATCCATCAGCGCCACGTGGGGTCGGACAAACTTCCTGCCGTCATGCGTTCGATAAAGCAGTGGCTCGTCTCAGAGGGGATCAAGTTTCTGCTCAAAACGGAGGTCGAGCGGATCGTCGCGGCTGACGGCAGGGTCTCCGGCGTTATCATAAGGAAGGGAAAACAGTCGACGGAGCTCAGGGCGAAAGCTGTCATCGCCTGCCCGGGCAGGTCTGGAGCCCTCTGGTTCGCCTCCGAGGCGGACAGACTCCATGTAAACACCCAGCACGCCGCCGTCGATGTGGGTGTTAGGGTCGAAGTGAGATCCATGGTCATGGACCCGGTCACCTCGGTGAACTGGGACCCCAAGTTCCACATATACACCAAGACGTACGACGACTGGATCCGCACCTTCTGCACCTGTCCCTACGGGTTCGTCACCAAGGAGGATTATGGCGACTTCGTCGCTGTCAACGGCCACTCGATGATCGACCGCAGATCGGATAACACCAACTTCGCCTTCCTCACATCAATCACCCTGACCGAGCCGGTCGAGGACACCACCGCATACGGCTCGTCCATAGCACGCCTGTCCACAACAATAGGTGGCGGAAGGCCGATAATCCAGAGGCTGGGCGATCTCTGGAAGGGTAGACGCAGCACCTGGAACAGGATCAACAAGAGCTACGTTAAGCCGACACTGACCGACGTCACGCCGGGCGACATATCGATGGCCCTTCCTCACAGGATCGTGACGAACACCGTAGAGGGGCTGGACAAGCTCAACGAGGTGATACCCGGTGTGGCGAGTGAGAGCACCTTGCTGTACTGTCCGGAGCTGAAGATGTACAGCATGCGGTTCATCGTTGACGGCGATATGCAGACAAATCTGCCCGGCCTGTTCGTCGCGGGCGACGGTGCTGGACTGGCTAGGGGGATAGTGGGATCTGCAGCGACCGGCATCTTGGCGGCGAGGGGCGTTCTGAGAAACATGGGGATCGAGCGGAAGTCCTAGGAGATCCGTATCCTCTCCATCCCCTCCAGGCTTTTCTCGACGAGGTCGTCCAGGTCTACTGCCCTCTCTGCCGTGAGAACCTTGTCGAGGGTCGGCGCCGTCAGCGGCCTTGCCGGGACCGCTGTGCACGAGCCTGCGGGAGCTGTGCTGGCATCATATGTCCCGATCTTCTTTGCAAGTCCGACGATCTCCTCCTTGTCGAAACCTACGAGGGGAAGGAAGACGGGTCGTTCTGTTGCCTTGGCCGTGAGGACCAAGTTTCGCATGGTCTGCGAGCAGACCTGGCCCAGGGACGACCCGTTCACAATCGCCTCGCAGCCCTCTTGAGCGGCGACGGCATCCGCGACCCTGACCATCATCCGCTTGCACAGGGTGCAGGTCAGGCCCCGGGAGCAGCTCTCGATGAAGGATGAGAGAGAATGCTCGTGCGGGACAACCAGAAGCTCCATCTCCGAGCCGCAGGAGTATCTCCCCAAGATCCGGGAGACCTGGATCGCCCTTTCCCGCATTTGATCTGTCCCGAACCTTCCGTTGTCCATGTAAACCAGAACCGACTCGCATCCCCTCCTCATCATCATGTATGCTGCAACCGCCGAATCGATTCCCCCCGAGAGCAGGGTGACAACTTTTCCAGAGGTTCCAAGAGGAAGGCCGCCAGGACCGGCTATCGTCCGGTCGAATATGTAGGCCCTGTCCCTGATGTCAATACCAATCGTGACCTCCGGATTGCTCAGGTCCACCGAGCCTCCGGTCTGCTTGCCTATCTCGGCACCGACGATGGCGTTTACCTCCTGGCTGGTGTGAGGGAAGCTCTTGTCTGCCCTATTGCACCTGACCGCGAAGGAGACCCCTCTCCTTACGCGTTGCAATGCCAGAGCGACCGCAGCCGCCTTGATGGACTCAACGTCCTTTTCGGCCACAACGATGGGCGACAGAGACACGACCCCGAACACCCTCCTAATCCCATCCTGGGACTTCTCCACCTCACTGGTCTCGACAACGATGCGTCCTCTAGGCCTGCGGATGTCAAAGTCTATGCCTTCGCGTCGAAGACAGGCGGAAATGTTCTCCACGAGCTTGGTCTCAAAGCTCCTCCTCACAGAAGGCCCCTTCAGCGATAGCTCCCCATATCGGATGAGGACGCCGTCGTAGCTTCTAGGCACGGAGGCACCTCTCGGAGTAGCCTATAATCTCTTTCCCGATGATATGTCCTTGGAAGGATTGTTCACATTGATCACGTCCTTTTTCTCAGCGAACAAAGCAAGAAGCGGTCAGGCTGGATGAAGCTGAGCCATGTCAAGCTCGTTTCGCGCTCTCGAAGGCGTCCTTATGTCGCTGGCCGCGCTCATCCGAGCATGTCCTTCACTTTCTTGTGGACTGTTCTTGCCCTGGTCAAGAGCTCCTCGGCGATCTGCTCCGTGTAGAGCTCGCTCGGCGGAACCAGGTCTTCCCCCCTAAGAATGGGGTATCGAGCCTTCGTAAGATGCGGCTCCAGGGCCTTCATGTAGTCGATCAGCTCTAGGAACTTAGCTCTTCTCTCCGGACCGGCTTGTTCTGAGAGTCTGTGGAGAACCAGCGAGTTCTTGTGCTTCCTACTGGGCTTGGCGTTTAGCTCTACGAGCAGGCCTGACACGGCATTCTCCGCGGAAGACGCGCTCAAAAGGGC
>CAYWSC010000169.1:0-4656 GCA_964460695.1 Hadarchaeota archaeon (SeqCode) | reverse complement strand
TGTCAGCGCCTTGGAATGCTCGATGAGGCCGCCTATGTAGTACCTCGCAGTCTGGCTGAGGTGGTACTCGTCGTCTGGGTCGTAGAAGACGTTCTCCCCCTTGAACGGCTCACCCCTCCAGAGGCTCTGGTGGGTGTGCATGCCGCTGGCGTTGTCGAGGTACAGCGGCTTGGGCATGAAGGTCGCGATCCACCCGTACGAGGCGGCCACGTTTCTAGCTGCAAACTTGTAGAGGTAGAAGGCGTCTCCGCACTCTATCAGCGGCTTCGCCTTGTAGTTGAGCTCCACCTGCCCCGCCGTGGCGACCTCGTGGTGGTGGTACTCTATCATGACCCCCATCTCCTCGAGGTTCGCCGCCAGCTCGTTTCTGTAGTCGTTGGTAGTGTCCTCCGGCGGCGCCCTGAAGTAGGCCTCCTTTGGCCTGAGGATGTACCCCCCAGGGGTGATCTCTGCCGACTCGGGCACGACTCTGGGCGGGCCCCATGAGTCTCCCTTTCCCCCGTTGGGGGAGACCCACAGGTCGTATGTGAGCATGGTGGGGTCAATGCTCTCGAAGACGAAGAACTCTATCTCCGGTCCGAAGACGGCCGTATATCCCATGGCCTTAGCCATATCTACTGCCTTCCGGGCCACGAATCCCCTCGGGTCGACCTCGGAGGGCTTTCCACCGCCCCTCTCCCCGAAGGCCTCGTAGATGTCGCCGAAGACGACCGCTGACTTCTGGACGGGATCATCTATCCAGGGAACCGGCCTGACAGAGGCTAGGTCGGGGACCCATACTACGTCGCTCTCCTCTATGGACTTGAAGCCCCTTATCGAGGATCCGTCGAAGCCTATCCCCTCTACGGCGGTCCCCTCTATGAACTCCCGAGCTGGTATGGTGAAGCTCTGGAGAATCCCGCGAAGATCGCTGAACATGCACATGACGTTGCGAGTGTTCGACTCCTCCAGGATCTTCTTAAACTCCTCCTCGTTCATTCGACTCGCCGAGGCGGCTCCGCCTCCGCGCGGGATAAGTGTTACCGTATTAAAATATAGTTTGATACGTGTCCCATACCTATGGACCCTACTCGGAGGGGAGATATATCAAAACCGCGGCGAGCTCTTTGCCAGTGAATAGGGAGGATCGCGCGTCTCGCTTGGGGCTGGTCAGGGTGGCGACCTGTCAGTTCCCCGTGTCTCGGAACATCTCACGCAACTCCAAGAGGATCAGGGGCCAGATGGAGGAGGCCTCTCAACTCGGGGCAGATGTCGCTCACTTCCCAGAGGCAGCGCTCAGCGGCTATGCCGGTATGGATCTGGGCTCATGGGATGGCTTTGACTGGGGGAGGCTGGTCGACGAGACGAGGGAGATAATGTCGCTGGCGAGGGAGCTTGGGATCTGGGTCGTCTTGGGCAGCGCCCACCGGCTGTCGCCGGGAAATCTTCCCCACAACTGTCTCTATGCCATATCCTCCGAGGGAAAGATCGTTGAGAGGTACGACAAGAGGTTCTGCACAAAGGGGGATCTCAAGTTCTACTCGCCCGGCGACCACTTCAGCATCTTCGACGTAAATGGCGTGAGGTGCGGTATGCTGATATGCTACGACGTCAGGTTCCCAGAGATGTACAGGGCGTACAAGAGGCTTGGGGTACAGCTTGTGTTTCACTCGTTCTACAATGCCCGGCTGTCTGGTCCGGGGATCTTGAAGGTGATAATGAGGCCGACGCTGCAGGCTAGGGCTGCAAGCAACTACCTCTGGATCAGTGCATCCAACTCAAGTGCCTACTCCAGCTGGCCGAGCGTCTTTGTCCAGCCCGACGGCGTGATAGCGGCGCAGCTGCGTTGCGACCGCCCCGGGGTCATGGTGAACATGGTGGACCTCTCAAAACAGTTCTACGACGCCTCTGGAGAGCACAGGCAGCTGGCCATGTCCGGCATACTTCACAGCGGCGCCACCGTGGACGATCCAAGGTCCCGCGATAGGAAATCTCTCTGAGGCCCTCTAGCGTGCAAGGGCTACTCCCTTGGGAGCTTACCAGCCCTCCTGACGTATCGGACCGCCTCTCTGAGAAGGGCCGGGTCAACCCCAACGTAGGTCTCTCCGCCTATGGCCAGGGTGTAGCCGCCTCCTGGAGCTGCCACCTGGAGACAATGATCGATCCTCTCCTTGACGTGCTCGAAGGGGGTTCCGTAGTACAGGTCCTTACAGTTGAGACCCCCTGAGAAATTCACCTTGCCCTTGAGGTGGAGGGCGGCCTTGTCGATGGAGCTGAATCCACCTATGTCCATGCTAGTGAGCTTCACCTCGTCGGCAAGTATCTTGAAGAGGTGGTCGTTGGGGCCGTCGCCGTGAAGTCTCCTCGTCCTTGTTCCAAACCGCCTGTACATCCGCATCACATGTGGCATCTCGAATCTGCGATACTGATCTGGGGAGAGCATTAGCATGTGGTCGTCGGCCAGCCCAAAGTCGCGGATCTTGACGCCGGATCGCCTCTCCTCGTACTCATGCAGCCTGATCTTTTCGTCTGCCAGTTTCTGGTAGAACCGGTCGATCAGATCCGGGTCTGTGTACATGAGCTTGACAACCCGGACTGGCTCCATGAGGGCACAAGAGGCGGAGAGGGGAGGGTGCACACCTATCCCACCGCCGACAGGAAAGTCGGCGCCCAGGGACTCGACGAAATCCCTAGCCTCTTCTCGAAGCTCCTCGACGAACCTTATGCCTGGATGCTCCTCGGGGTGGGGGATCTCCATCTTGATGAAGTTCTCCACATCCTCCTTTGTCTCCAGCTCCCTCACTATCCAGGGAGACGTGTCGTCCGGGTACATTATCTTGAAGCCGAATAGGACTCCTTCCCCCACGGGTCCTAGGTCGACGTAGAGGGAGTGGCCGGTTCTATCATCTCTGAGGAATTCGAAGGCCCACATTATGCCCTGGATCTGTACCTCCATATCGAGACGGTAGTTGGAGTAGTAGTCCCGAAGATTGTAGTCAAGCTGGAATGGCCCGTCTTTGAGCTTGCAGAAGTAGCTGCCGGAGGTGCTTATGGTGACGGGAACCCTGTCTGGCTCCTCGAACCTCGAGCTCGTTTCCAGCCTCCTTCTAGACATCTCGATCTGATCTCTGTAGCGATCAGGGTCGAATGAGGATAGAAGGGAACCGAGGTCGCCGTCTGAGAGGCCCAACCGCCTGGTATTCGTCTTCCTCAGGAAGGCCGTCCATTCTTCTATCCTCTCGTAGTCAAAGGTCGGTGTGAAGGCCAACTCCCATCTCGTCGAGCGACACCCCCCTTGTGATAAGTGTTCTCGTATCCGCAGCTGAACCCGAGATCGTGACCTAACACATTATTGAACGAACCCGCGCGGCCTCCATGAGTTGGTGAGGAGATGTTCATCGATATCCACGTCCATACGAGGAGGATACCGGGCCCGCCACGAGGCGGCAAACCCTCGTACGCAACACCAGAGCAGTTGATTGAGAGGTACAACTCGATGGGAGTCGAGTTCGGCGTGCTGCTTCCAGGGGTAAACCCGGAGTGTGCCTACGTTCCGCAGTCAAATGAGGAGGTCATAGAGATCTCTGAGAGCTATCCCGGCCGGTTCGTGCCCTTCTGCAACGTCGACCCGAGGGCTATGACGAACTCTCCAGATGCGCCTCTGGACGAGATTCTCTCCTTCTACAAGGAGAGGGGCTGCCTTGGAGTTGGCGAGATCTGCGCCAACATGCCGTTTCTAGATCCAAAGGTACTCAACCTGTTCAAGCACGCGCAGGCATGTGGGATGCTGGTGACCTTCCATATCTCCCCACAGCTCGGCGGGTCATACGGGCTCTACGACGAGCCGGGGCTACCTCAGCTGGAGAGATGCCTCCAGCTCTTCCCTAGGCTTCGATTCCTAGGGCACTCACAGCCCTTCTGGGCTGAGATCGCCGAGCTCCAGACGCCGGCAGACCGCTATGGATATCCCAGTTACCCAGTGGTCGAGGAGGGCGTGGTTCCGAAGCTCTTGAGGCGGTACCCGAACCTGTATGGCGATCTTTCCGCCGGCAGCGGATACAATGCCCTGGCTAGGGATCCGGAGTATGCCGCCCGCTTCATCGAAGAGTTCAAGGACAGACTGCTCTTCGGCACCGACATATGCGCGCCGGACACGGAGACCCCTCTCGCCGGCTTTCTTCAGGAGTTGAGGGACCAGGGCGCGATAGGCGAGGATGCCTTCGAGAAGGTGGCGCGGGAGAATGCCCTGAGGCTGCTGGGCATGGGCTAGCTTTACCTCATGCTTCCGAAGGCGTTTTGGACGACCTCGGTGAGGGACGGGTGGATGTGGACGGAGTTCAGGATGTCCAGTGCGGTTCCGTTCCGACAGTTCATCACGTTTACGACTTCCTGAACCAGCACGGGGGCGCAGTGGCCAACAACGTGGCAGCCAAGTATCCTATAGGTCTTCTTTTCGACAATCACCTTGACAAATCCCCTCGGATCTCCCATGGCCGAGCCCTTGGCGGTATCCTTGTACTCCCACCTCCCGACGAGGATGTCATGCCCCTGCTGCCTGGCCTGATACTCCGTGAGCCCCACGGATCCTATCTGTGGGTGTGAGTACACCGCGTGGGGGATCGGGGAGAAATCCACTGCGATCTTGTGGCCATGCTCGCCGAACGCGTTTATCCAGGC
>CAYWSC010000168.1:0-4659 GCA_964460695.1 Hadarchaeota archaeon (SeqCode) | reverse complement strand
TGATTGATGTGGACATCGAGGTCATAAGATCTGAGAAGAACTTCATGGAGTTCTACATCGTGGGTGAGACCCACACCTTCTGCAACGTGCTTCGAAGCGCGCTGGAGGAGGATCCGGCCGTCAAGAAGGCGGCCTACACCGTCGAACATCCCTTGACCCACAGGTTCAAGCCGCGCTTTGAGGTTGGAACCGATGGGAGGGTCAAGCCATCGACGGTGCTGAAGCGGGCAAGCCAGAGGATAGTTGAGAGGTGTGAGGAGCTACGTGAGGAGTTCGAGAGGGAACTCGGACGCTGATGGAGCTCCCTCCATTGCACGGAGATTCCTGAAGCCCTACTCGCATCCAACCGACGCCTTCCTCGACCGCGACCTCGCCAAGCTCGGCGACGCCCTTCTCAACCTGATATACTCTCTCAGCCTTAGCATCTCGGAGGGAGAGCCCAGGGGCAGGAAGCTTCCGAACTCGATCCTGTCCAAGGCATTGGAGACCTCTCGTCACGCCGATCTGATTCCCCGTCGGAGTGACAGGCACAGGAGGGGAGACATAGTTGAGGCCGCCCTGGCCTACGCCTGGCTTATAGGTGGGCTTTCAATAGCTGAATCTGCGAGGATGGTGGCCAAGGAGGCCTCGAAAGGAGAGGGCACCCACTCTGAGAGGTACTCGAGGGCCTTCTCCAGGCTGATCGACGATACCTTGGACGACCTGGGGATTGATAGCGGTGTGTGAAGCCCGAGCCGTCAGGTTCTGGGAGGTAAAGGAGGAGGTACGGGTTCTAGGCGTTGACGATGGACCCTTCCAGTTTGGCCCAGGGGAGAAGGCCCTCGTTGTAGGAACGGTCTTCCGTGGCGGGCTTTGGCTTGAAGGGCTTCTGACCCGCCACGTCGACGTGGACGGCGACGACGCGACCCAGTGCATAATCAACATGGTCAACTCGTCTAGACACAGGCGACAGATAAGGGTGGTCATGACCGATGGGCTTACCCTGGCGGGCTTCAACGTCATCGATGGAAACGAGGTTTTCAGGAAGACCGGCCTCCCCGTGATATCAGTGACCAGAAACAACCCTGATCTGAAGGCGATAATGTCCGCTTTGAAGAGGTTCCCGGATTTCGATGAGCGCTGGAGCAGGATAGAAGAAGCCGGACCCCCCCTCAGACACACGTTCCAAACCGCAAGGGGTCGGCGCAGCGTCTACTTCCAGGCCTTCGGCGTGGGAGAGGAGGACGCGCGCAGAATCATCGATGTCACCTCTACACGCAGCCTCATCCCCGAGCCGATCAGGGTGGCCCACATCATAGCCTCCGGTGTGGTCAGGGGTGAATCCTTTGGCAGGGCGTGAATGCACAGTCGTCACCGTCGACGTGATTGTCGAGACAGAGAAGGGAATCGTGCTGGTCAGGCGAGGCCGAGAGCCGTTCAAGGGATGGTGGGCCATACCCGGCGGCATAATCGAAGCGGACGAGGAGGTGGAAGAGGCCGCAGCCAGGGAGGTCCTCGAGGAGACCGGCCTTCAGATCTCTGACCTCAGGCTTCTAGGCGTCTACTCAAAGCCCGGTAGGGACCCCCGGGGAAGGTTCATCAGCATTGCCTTCCTGGCCAGGCGGGTGGGCGGAGAGTTGAGGGGAGGCGACGACGCATCCTGCGCAAGGGAGTTCGAACCAGGGAAGATTCCCAAAAAGATGGCCTTTGACCACGCAGAGATAATTAAGGACTATTTATTACTCCGAGAGAGAAACGGCTGAGGAGAGGTAGCGAAATGGAGTTCTGCCCGGAGTGCGGAACGCTTCTGTCCCCGAAAACCGTCGACGGACGGAAGATGCTGGTCTGCCCGTCTTGCGGCTACTCGAAGGAGGCGGCGAAGTCCAAGTCCTCGTATGTGGTGTCCAGCAAGCCAGAGAACTCAGACAACGTCGTCGTCGTCAAGGACGAGGTGGTTCCGTACCCCATCATAAAGGCGACTTGCAAGAAGTGCGGCAACACCGAGGCGTACTACTACGCGGTTCAGACACGGGGCGGCGACGAATCCGAGACGGTGTACCTGACCTGTACCAAGTGCAAGCACGTCTGGAAGGTCACGTCCTAGACTTCTCCCCTGAGAACCCGCTGCCTATACCTCTCCGCCTCCATTCTTTCCAGCCGTTCAACCTGCGATGGGGACAGCGTCTCTCCACCGAACGTCTTGGACATCAGCCTGACGTAGGCAGCCTTCTCCAAGATCTCCATCCTGCCAAGGGCCTCCTCAGCCGTCTTCCCCGTGGTGATTGCCCCGTGGTTCTTGAGGATAACGACCCTGATCTCGCCCTGGTGCCTCTTCAGGCCGGCGAGAAGAGATCTTGCAATCGGGCCGCCGGGGGGCGCGTAGTCTAGGAAGACCCAGTGCCTAGCCGGGTCTCCGAGGTAGACGACGAAGTCCGGAAACTGGGGAGCGAAGAAGCCACGTATGTCCGTGGAGCAGCAACCCGCCAGAACATTCGGCGGATGGGCGTGGACTATGAACCGCACATCCCTCCTACGGGCATATATCGATGCATGGAGGGGCGTCTCTATGGACGCCCGGAATCCCTCCCTCTCTCTGTATATGACTGCACCGCTCGGGTCATCCAGGTTTGCAAGAGTCTTCTCCAGGTCGACCTTGACGAAGTCCGCCGGGCCTGCCTCACCCATAGAACATCCGGATCGTTTTATCCAGAAGCAGCCTCCTTCGCTGCACATCGCCGAGGTGTTTCCCTCCCCCAGGGAGACGAACCCCTTTTCCGACAGGGATCTCGAGATCCTAACGAGGTCTCCGACAATACGATCTTCCATCGAGCCGCAAGCACCCCAGGCTTGAATAATAATGGCTTCTGGTCCGGCCACTGCCAGCCAATTCCTTGGGAATTTGCCTGTCGCGGGAAAGAAGTATAAGCAAGATTCGCGAAAAGTTGACAGGCGCAAAACCGTAGGTGCTGGAAGGGGCTGGTCGGTGTCTGAGGAAACTGAGGAAGGCGGCTTAGTCTGCCCTGAATGTGGCAGCAAGAAGCTCGTGGAGGATCCCCTGAGGGGAGAGATCGTCTGCTCCAACTGCGGCTATGTTGTGAGCGACAGGATCATAGACAGCGGGCCGGAGTGGAGGTCCTTCAGCCCCGAGCAGAGGGCCCAGCGAGAGAGGGCCGGCGCGCCTACCACCTACTCCCTCCATGACAAGGGGCTGTCCTCCGTCATAGACAAGAGGGACCTCGACATCACGGGGAAGAGGCTGAGTCCCCAGAAGACGAGTCAGTTCTACCGTCTGAGGAGGTGGGATGCCCGAAGCAAGATCCAGAAGTCCAAGGACAGGCACCTGGTGAACGCCCTCGCCGAGATCGAGAGGATGGCGGGGCTGCTTAACCTCCCTAAGAACATCAGGGAGGCTGCTAGCCTCCTGTACCGGAGGGTGGTTGACAACGGTCTCGCGAGGGGCAGGTCTATAGAGGTCCTCGCCGCGGCAGTCCTCTACATCACCTGCAGGCAGTTCCACGTCCCAAGGACCCTGGAGGAGATCTCCGAGGCGACAAAGATAGGCTCGAAGGAGATAGGCAGGAACTACAGGTTTCTCTGCCGACGCCTCGGGATAAGCCTGCCCCCCGTCAGCCCCATAGACTTCGTGCCCAGGATCGCAAGCAACCTCGGTATCCCCGGCGACGTCCAGCAGAGGGCAATTGAGATCCTGAGGCAACTCCTGCCGCTGGGCTTGTCGTCTGGGAGGGAGCCCATAGGAGTCGCGGCCTCGGCCCTATACATCGCGGCTAGAGAGTCGGGCGTCAAGCGGACCCAGAAGGAGGTGGCCGGCGCGGCCGGCGTCACCGAGGTCACGATACGGAACAGAACCAGAGAGATCCTCGAGCTTCTTGGGTAGAGGTCCTTCTCCGCCATCCATGACCATTCAGAACCATAATAGCTAACAGCGAGTTGGTTTCGCGGAGGCCGATGGATCTCCAGCGAAGATCGGCGCTCCCGGTTTTTCTGGTCTGCGCCTTCGTTATGGATCTATGCATCCTGATAGTCAGGCCCACAGTTCCTCTCCTAGCCAGCTCCCTCGGCGCCTCCCCCCTTGTGGTGGGGATGATCGCGGCAACCATGTCCCTGGTGTATACGGTCATGGCTGTCGGCTTCGGGCACCTCTCCGACCTCCTCGGCCGAAGGGCAATAGTCCTAGTCTCCTTCCTGGTCTACGGGGCCGGATGCCTCCTCATTGCCGCCTCGACGTCTATCCTCCAGATGTTCCTCACGATAGCGGTGATCGGCGTCGGGATGGGCATGTTCTGGCCCATAGTCGAGGCCTGGATAGCCGACTCGTCGGGCGATGGGCGTGACAGGGCGATGAGGAAGTTCTCACTGTCCTGGAGCGCGGGGACGATGGTCGGGCCGGTGATCGCTGGGGCACTGCTGGGAGCCTCAATGAGGTTTGGCCTCGCTCTCTCAGCCGCTGCCGGCCTCTCCGGACTCTCTTTTCTCCTAGTCCTACTCTCAGGCGTGCGGGAGTCACCCAGCTCGTCGGACGAACCGAGAGCCGAAGAACCCGAGGCGGCTGCATCCCTGTTCTATCTCTCCCTGATCGCCCTTCTCGCAGTCTGGATGACCCAGACGACCAGCTACACCTTCTTCCCGCTCATCGCATCCGAGGCCGGGATGTCCCCCCAG
>CAYWSC010000167.1:0-4696 GCA_964460695.1 Hadarchaeota archaeon (SeqCode) | reverse complement strand
CCGGGATTCTGAACCTCAGCTGGCCCTCGTTGGACGTCTCCCCAGCACCGACGGTTGTGACTACCATGAATCCAAATGAAGCGTCTTGGCGTGCCTAACATGATCACGAGCGCCGCCGCTCTTGTCAAGATTCTGTCCATCTCTTCAGCCCGTGATTGCCGCCATGATCCTGGCGAGGAACTCTTCCATACTGAAGTCTTGTCGCCATTTCTCTTCAAGATCTCTAGGCATTCGCGGGTCTCTTGGTTGTAGAGCCATCTTGTTGTAGACCCTCTGATTCCGTACCCGCCAGATGTGGTACTCCGAGGCACATTCATACCCTATACAGTACCAAGTCTCAGCGTCCGGCTTAACCCTGAACAAGAAAGGCAGTATGAGGGTCTCTCCCACGTCGATCTCTGGACGATATGTCCAATGGAATTTCTCATCTACCTGCTGCCTGACCATGATTGTTACGGTGTCTAGCGACGGCCCCTTGAGGACGCGTTCGACGTCAAGGGTTATGTTGTAATACAGTGTACTGTTCGGCATCGTGTCGTATTCCGGAGTGCCGTCCGGCAGTGGGCTCAGGCCAGTCTTGGAGATAACCGTCCCCATCACAACCAGCTCGGAGTTCCTGGAATAGCCAGGTAGCAAGTCACATGGAGCTGGTGCCCATAGGGTCGTCTTGCCGGATCTATGGGTTCCGACAGTTCTCTGGAAGAGAAGGGTCGCAGCGGCCGCGCTGATCAAGGCGACCGCCAGAAAAACCACCGTTTTCCAAGCTGAAGCTCTCCGACGCGTCATGAGTTTCCGTAACCGTTTCCAAATTGAGTTGAAATCATCGCAGACCACGGTGCCTGTCCGGATTCGTCGTATGACAGAGCTGAGAAACCGCTCGCTCGGTGGACGCGCCGCCGCTTTCCTGCCAAGTCTTCGGACTGGCTGAAGAGATAGAGGCCGACCCAGCGACACGGAAATTCGGCTTGGATATCCACCTGAGCTGTCTCACGGTCTCACCCCTCACGGTTCTACTGTGGCAGCCTTGAGAAGCACGATGCCGGCCTTGACGGAAAGAGATAGGTCTGCCTTTCACTTGATCGTCTGTCGATCCATAAGAATTTTCAGGACGGCGTGCCACGTCCCGCTATGAACGAGCAGGAAGCACTGGTAGGAAACTCTTGGAAGGGCTTCTTCCCGCCACAGCGCCTTTTGTACGGTAGGAGGTTTGTGGGAATCGTACTCGACCCTCCTGACTTCAAACCTGGCTCTTGGAGGGGAGCGGGAGACGTGGTCTATGAGCGCGGGTCGAAGCGTTTCTATCTGACTACTAGGCCTCGAAAGGTGGGCGTGCGTGGATTCGCGGTGGAGATCTACTCCTCTCCTGATGGAGAGCGGTTCAAGCTGGAGACCTCTATTTCTAAGCAAGATCTGTCCAAGATGACTGGGTTCGAGGTCCGCAGCATAGAGGGCCAGCAGCTCCTGCTCGATCCCTCCACCATGAGGTATCATCTCTACCTCTCGGTCGACGACGGCCACGGGTGGCAGACGATCCTGTTGACGGCGGACAGCCCAGCTGCAAAGTGGACGTACGAGTCTCTCGTCCTGCAGCGGGGGGAGAGCTACGACAACAGGGAGGCGAGGGATTCGTCGATAGATATCATCGACGGGAGATACATCGCCCTCTACAAGGCCAACGAGTCGGGCAGGGTCAGAACCGCCCTGGCCACAAGCGAGGATGGCTTTTCATGGAAGAAACTGGGCGTGCCGACCATCGACGGGGAGGAGCAGCCTGACTACCTGCTTCTCTGTGGAAGCATCTTCGCAGGCACCTCTGGGCCCATCTTCGTCGGGTTTGAAAGCAGGGAGATCAGAAACGGTGCAGCACTTTCGAGGTGGTTCTCTGCCTATCAAATAGACCTGAGGAATCTGAACTTGGAGAGAATCATGACAGGCACGTGGTCGGCTACCACTCCGTACGAGAAAGAACCCTTCCCGGTGCACAGCTACGTGGACATCGTCAGGGATCCTCTCCGGCCCAGGTTTCTCATGTACGTCGAGACGATAGATCCTGAGTTCAGCCAAGACTTCGGGGTGAACCTCGAGGTGGATCGGGTGCTCCTGTTTGAGTGCCCGATATAGCTGCGTTTTCCCATCCGCTGAGGAGTGCTGGCTGAGGCCCAAAGGAGACGGAGGTAGCGCGGCGAAATGTGTCAACCTCTGGTACTCTGAATCCCGCGTCGAGTCGTTTCGCGTCGAGTGTCCCTAGAGGCCTAGGAGGCGGAGAAGGTAGAAGAGTTGTAGATTAGTGCTCCAGCCGGGATTTGAACCCGGGACCAGGGATCGAGAGTCCCTGATGCCTAACCCCCTGAGGGTTTGGCCGCTACACTACTGGAGCACAACATAACCTAAATAAACTATTTGAAAAATGTGACTTGCCGGTGGATGGTGCGAGGTGGACGAGCTGAAGGCCGACTACGTCTGGATGGACGGCGAGTACGTCAAATGGGACGAGGCAAAGGTCCACGTCACAACCCATGCCCTGCACTATGGAACAGGGGTCTTTGAGGGCATCCGTGGATACTGGAACGAGGAAAGAGAGAATCTCTATCTCTTCCGGCTGAAAGATCACGTAGCAAGGCTCTTCCGATCGTCGAAGATCTACAGGATGGACATTCCGTATTCGCCCTCCGAGGTCGGGGAGTTCTGCAAGACCATAGTCAAGAAGAACTCCATCAGGGAGACATGCTACATCCGACCTGTGGTCTACAGGGGCTCCGGGCAGTTCGGCCTCAACCCCTTCGGCAACCCGGTCAGAATGTTCATCTACGCAGTACCCTTCGGCCGGTACCTCGGAGAGGAGGCCTTGGAAAAGGGAGTCAAGTGCATGTTCACCTCTTGGCAGAGGATCTCCCCCCGCGCCCTTCCCCCCGAGGTCAAGGCGTGCGGCCAGTACATAAACTCGGTGCTCGCCAAGATGGAGGCTGTTGAAAACGGCTTCGACGAGGCCATATTCTTGGACTGGAGGGGATTTGTCAGCGAGGGCAGCGGTGAGAACATCTTCGGGGTCAAAGAAGGGGAGGTCTACACACCACCGCTCACCGCCTCGATCCTCCCGGGCATAACCAGAGATTCGGTGATAACCCTCCTTAGGGAGAGGGGATTCGTGGTGAAGGAGGCGGACATCACCAGGGCCCAGCTGTTGCTCATGGATGAGGTCTTCATCGTGGGGACGGCTGGAGAAGTCACCCCCGTCACCCAGATAGACCACGTGAAGATCGGCAACGGTAGGTCCGGAGAGGTCACAAGGATGATCCAAGAGGCGTACTTCAAGGCAGCGACAGGCCAGGACCCCAAGCATGAGTCCTGGCTGGATGCGGTATACTGAAGATCCGGATCTCTATCCCTTTACCTCTTTGTTCTTCGGCCTCAGCCCCTTGTAGCCACACTTCCTACATCTACGGGCTCTGATAGGGTTCCGAGCGTTGCAGCGCATGCATATCAGCTTGTTGAAAAGCCTTGCCTCTGCCTCTTCGAATCTTGGCATATGATCCTCTCCAGCTCGTCTCTCTCCGTCCTGGCTGCTTCTTCAGGCGTCCTGTTCGAGGCGTACGACTCGAGCAAGCCTCTGTTGAGGGCGATGAAGTGCTCTCCCCACTTGAACTTGGAGAGAAGCGTCCGTGCCCTGTCTTCATACCCAACTATGAAGAGGGCAGCGGCCAGCGCTTCGGCGGTGCTGAGCCGATACGGCTTCCCATAGTTGACGGGGTTTGCCGCCACCAGGTAAGGCAGCCTTCTGGAGGCAGCCTTGGCGCGATTTCTCTTAAATATTTCATACGCCTGTTTCCACGAACAGTCTAGGGCCACGAGCCCCCTCCTTTCCATTTTCGGCCTATCCTCAAGGCTCAGGAGGATGGAGGAGTAGGGATGGAGCAGCACGCTGCCTGCGGGTAGCCGCCTAACCTCTCTAACTACGCCGAGCCTGATCAGCTTGCTTCCGGTGCACTTTTTGGGGTCACACTGATGGGCGTGGACGATGAGCAGGCTCGGCCCCTCAGGCGCGTCTCCCTCATTCACAGTACTTGTCGAGCGGCTGGCCCCACTTATATCTATTTTAAAGCCTCCGTGAATAGAGAGAAGAGCAATGGATGTAAACAGGCTGAGGGCCCTGACAAAGTACATATTCAGCGTTCCCAAGTACTATGCGAGCGCAACCGCGATCATTCTCTTCTCGCTGTCTTTCGGCTTTGTTCTTGACGGCCGCTTTCTATCCGGCTTCTTGGTCTTCGGCGTTCCGGCTATAGCATCCGCCCTCGTCTCCACGGCGATAACTAGGCCCTGGAGCAGGAGCCTCCTGATACGCAGGTCCATGTTCCTAGCCCTCATATCGATGCTCCTGATAGCCTTCTTCCTCTTCGTTCCCTTCTTGTTCGCCCGCAGTCACACCTCGCTTCTCCTCGACTCCCTCATAATGGGCCAAGCCTTCGCCTTTGCCCTGAGCTACTTTGCCATACTTTCGATAACCAATATCAACCGCATCTGGTGCCTCATCCCAGCCAGCACCCAGCCGCTGTTCCAGATAGGTGTTCTGATCTTCCTGAACAGGTTCCTCCCGTCCCTGTATTTCCTCCCAGAGGCACTTAACCTCTACGCCGCCCTCGCGGTCTTCGCGATAATCACGGGGGCGGTGTTTATCTACATCAAGGTGATAGATGCC
>CAYWSC010000166.1:0-4792 GCA_964460695.1 Hadarchaeota archaeon (SeqCode) | reverse complement strand
GCCCCAGACCTTCCGAACATAGGGGTGATGCTTCCCTACACCCCCCTTCACCACCTCCTCCTCTCCCAGACGAGTGAGCCTGCCCTTGTTATGACCTCTGCCAACCCCCACGGGCAGCCGATGATTACCCAGCTGGATAGGCTGAGGAGGTCCCTACCATTCCTCGAGCACGTCCTGTGGCACAACCTGGAAATCGTCAACCGGTGCGACGACAGCGTGATGAGGTTCCACGGCCAAAGCCGCGTCCTAATCAGACGAAGCAGGGGCTTCGTTCCACACCCGATCGAGCTTGGCTGGAGGGACGAGAGGATCATCCTCGGCGTGGGCCCGGAGCTTTGTTCCACAGCCTGTATCTGTAGGGACGGCCAGGCATTCCTAACCCAGCACATAGGGGACACATCGGAATACGACACGTTTTCCTTCCTGAGAGAGGCGATCTCAACGCTTATGAGGAACCTGGGTATCGATAAGGTCGACATAGTGGCCCATGACAGGCATCCCGAGTTCTACTCGACCAGACTGGCAGAGGAGCTCTCCAGGAGGTGGGAGTGCCCGGCGGTAAGCGTCCAGCACCACTTTGCTCACCTGTACAGCCTGATGGCCGAGAGAAAGATCGATCCCTCGAAGAGGGTGATGGGAATCGTGTGCGACGGGGTTGGATACGGAACTGCCCGAGAGGCATGGGGAGGGGAGGTGCTTGGAATAGGCCCGGAAGGCGAGAGTAGACTCGGATCCCTGCAGCCCCAGCCAATGATCGGTGGAGACCTAGCGGCTATGTACCCAACCAGAATGGCGATAGGCATACTCTCTAGGGTGATGACCGAGAAGAGGATAAGAGGCATAGTGTCACGCTTCTGCAGAGGGGGACTTCCAAGGGGGCAAGAGGAGCTGGACCTGGTTTTCCAGCAGCTGAGGAGCGGATTCAACGTGTCGCTGACGACGAGCACCGGTAGGATCCTAGACGCCATATCTGCCATCCTTGGAATCAGCTTGAAGCGGACCTACGAGGGGGAGGGGGCCATGCGGCTCGAGGGTGTAGCTTCTAGAGGAGACCCGAGGTCTGTTGATCTGAGGGTGGAGGTGTACGAGAAGGAGGGCAGATTCGTCTTCGACACCACTCCACTTCTAGTGGACGTGGTATCTGCCATGGAGAGAAACACGCCGAGGAGACATATAGCGGCAGCCGCCCAGGAGGCGGTGGGCAAAGGCCTGGCCGAGATGGCCAAGCTGTGCGCCGAGTCCTTTGACCCGGACGTGATCGGGTGCTCCGGAGGGGTCATGTACAACAGGCACATAGTGTCAGTCATCGAGAGGGAGCTGGACCGAGACTTGGTGAAGCACGTCCAGCTGCCTGCAGGGGACGGCTGCATATCCCTAGGCCAGGCGATGGCCGCCCAGGTCCGGACCCACTCCTAGCACTTGGACTCATCTGGCTCTGCTCCGACGCTAAAGATTTAAGCCGAGGCCTAGGCACGCCCTCCGGAGGGAGGACTTGCCCGTCATCAGTCTTCACATTCCAGATAGCCTTCTGAAGGAGCTTGACCTTATGGCCGATGTGGTCGGGTACGCGTCCCGCAGCGAGGCCATCAGGGATGCCGTCCGCAGCTACATATCCGAGCAGCGGATGTACAGGAAGATGAAGCAGGACGTCTTCAACGTACTCATGTTCCTATACAGGGATGAGGAGAACGAGCGCAACCGCATTGCCAGGGTCAAGACGCAGTTCCACCGCATCATAGAGGGAGAGACGTCCTTCAAGCTTACAAGGGACCGCAGCGTGACGGTCCTGCTCAGCAAGGGTACGAGCGACGAGACCAGGATGCTCACCTCCAGGATCCGGGGGATAAGGGGAATCGAGCAGACGAGATACATCATGGTGGAGCAGTAGGTAGTCCGGCATGGATGACGATATGAAGTACAGGGTGATAATCCGTCGTTCCTTCCGCCACAACGGGATAAGGTACCTCTTTCAGTGGAATCTGAAGCACCACAGACAGTTCAACCAGAGGCACAGCCGATCCCTCTGGTATGCGTTGTCCACCGTGGCCCAGGGCCGTATCCCTCTAAACGCCTTCGAGTCCGAGGCCTACAAGAGAGCCTCGGCCTTCAGGCTTAAAAGATCAAAGACCGACGACTGGTTCCTATCCGACCTAGAGGATAGGGGGCTGCTCGAGACGAACCTTGAGGAGGAAAGGTTCGCCGAGATCTGCAGGGCCGTCTCGACCATCCCGCCAGGGCCTAGGAGGCACTTCACCGTGCAGGACTACCTGGTCAAAAACGATCCGTCGACCGTCGCCATGGAGGTCCCCGTCTGGTCTGGCTTCCTGAGGCTCACGGGCCACATAGATCTGGTGAGGCTGACCCCCAGGTTCATCGAGGTTCTCGATTACAAGCCGGAGGGAAGGTTCCTCTATTCGATGCCCCAGGTGGCCCTCTACAGCTACCTTCTCGCCTCCTGCTATCCCACAATCGATATGGAGAGTATAAGGTGCGTCTCCTTCAACGGGAAGAAGGCGTGGGGGTACCACCCTGACATCTTACGCTGCCTGGCCCCCAGGCTGCCCGAGGGTTGTGGCGTCGCCGAGATGCTGAGGCGGTACGACATGTTACGGGGTGAGCCCAACGCCCAGCGTTGCTAGGGCAAAGATCTGGCTTGAGAAGGAGGGAGAAGCCCTCATTGGTAGAGGGAGGGCCGAGCTTCTAGAGGCGATCGACCGCACGGGGTCGATCAGACAGGCAGCCCTCGAGCTAGGTCTATCCTACAGGCATGCATGGGAGGTCGTGTCGAGGATCGGGAAGGCCTACGGCTCGCCGGTCGTCGTCTCGAGAAGGGGAGGCAAGAAGGGCGGGTCAACGAGGCTCAGCGAGGCGGGCAGGAAGCTCGTAGAGATGTATCGCAGGGCTGAGAGAGCCTCGCAACTAGCCCTCGACTCAGGGGGCTTCGAAGAGTTCCTAGTGGTCTGTGTCGACCGGCCGGGGAGGAGGCTTGAGGTCGTCTCGCCGGACGGCTCCCGGACTCTTTCAGTTCGCGTAGAGGGGGAACCAGTAAGTATCAAGCCAGGTACCAGAATACTGGTAAAGACCATCAGCTAGCGGCCATCGTCCCCTTCACCAGATAATTTATCAGAGTGGAGTGGAAGAGGATTCGGGATCAAGATGGGCTATCTGAACAGCTGCGCATCATGGCTCATTCTCATCGCCTTTGCCACGCTCCTTCTAAGCGGCGCGTGGTGCGACAGGATGGTCGTACCGGTATCCAACATCGATGTCTACGGACCTGGGCAGAAGGCGATAGTGGCTTGGAACGGGGAGGAGGAGGTTCTTATCCTCTCTACGGACGTGTATTCTGAAGAGCGGTCAAAGGCAGTCGAGCTGCTTCCCCTTCCCTCGAAACCCACCTTGATCCAAGAGGCAAACAAGAGCAGCTTCCTGCGGATAGCCGACCTGATCCAATCCGGATACGGATTCCTGGGCAAGGGGAGGGGGACGCGTGCCGTAGGGGTTCAAATAGTCTTTCACGAGGTGATAGGTCCCCACGACATCTCGGTGGCGAAGGCTTCCAGTCCATCATCCCTCCAGGAATGGCTCTCATCTTACCTGTCAAAGATGGGGCTTGGCTCGGCGGCCGACCGCTTCTCGTCCTCCAGCATCAAGGCGTTGATCGACTCGTACATCTCAAGCGGCTACCCCTACTTCATGGTGGACATCATCGACCTTTCCACAAGCAGCAGGAGTGTCAGCCCCATCATGGTGCTCTTCGACTCCCCAAGCCTGTTCTACCCACTAAGGGTTTCAACCTCTATGAGGGGGGAGACTGACCTTGACCTCTTCGTCATAGCGAAGGGTCCCGTCCGGGGCACGCAGGTTCCCCACCCCCTCTCCCTCGGCAGGTACCAGGGCCCCTTGAACAGGGCGGTCAGGGTCAAACTGTCCCACGACGAACTGAGGTCTATTGACCCGAGGGTTGCACGTCTCTTCCCAGGCGAGGCGTGGCTCTCCGCGCTGACGTTCTCCGGCTCCATCGATCTGCTCTCCGAGGATGTCTCCATAGCGCAGATTCGTCCGCTCCCAGGAGAGGTCCTGGTGGCTAGCCCGTATTTCTGGCTTCCAGTAGGGGTAGTCCTGGGGATATTCCTCGGGCTCCTCCTCGCCCATATGAGTCTCGGGGCTCTTGCCATGGAGCCGAAGAGACTGACAAGCGCCGCCGACTTCCTGGTCCTCATGGTTCTCCTCGTCCTCGCCTCGGTTCTCCCGTACCGATGGTCCCTGTTCGCCTTTTGGATAATCGTCCCCCTCTCCATAGCCGCGCTCTATTTCACCGTGAGGACCTCGACTAGGAAGAGGCTTGCGATATACATCCTATGCCCGTTCTTCGCCCTGCTCTTCATTGCGTGCCTGATCGTCGGCGAGTTCCTGTCGATCGTCGTCTCGACAATCTTCCTGCTCGGCTTCATGTTGGCAGCAGCGTTCCCGCCGTCGGACGGCAGGAGGATAAGTGACGCCTTCAGAAGGACCTCTAGGTGGGTGCGAGCCTCGAGGTATCGCCACCTATAGGTGTAGAAGTAAATCATCCGACCTTCCAGGTGGTCCCTGCGCAGCAAAGGATTGGTTATGCATCTTGGAACCTGACGGGATGCAGCCTCCATGACTGCGTAGCCTGGCTCGTCAGATCGGGCTTTCAGGCGGTGAGCATCCAGAGGATTCCGGAGGGAGAGCAGTGGGGCGGAGAGGATCCACGGCGCTTCCTGTCCAGGAACAACCTCTCTGTGACCTTCCACCTGCCGATGGGCGA
>CAYWSC010000165.1:0-4802 GCA_964460695.1 Hadarchaeota archaeon (SeqCode) | reverse complement strand
TGGAGCCGGTTCCAACCGGGGTTTCCTTGTCGAGGACGGTGAACTGGGCGTCCTCCTTGATATCGGAGATGGGGAGGACCTCGGGGTTCTCGTAGACGTAGCGTTGAAGCTCCGCCTCGTTGGGAAACCTGCTCTCGGAGATGATCTTCGCCCGTTCCCCTTCACGCTGCACGATGATCGCCATCGTTCTCCCTTCTGGGATTCAATTCGCTTGTCTACCGTGGCAAGTATATGACGTTCTGAAGAGACCGAGCCAATCTTGAAAGCAAGTCTGGGACCTTTACTTTCCCACGGCCGATGTCAGAGGACAAAGCGTGTCATTGTTGCCCTCCCATGACAAGTGCATTGGCAGGTGACTGGCTTTCTCTTCGGGATATTTCCCAGCCGCGATTCACAGGTAAGGACCAGACCCCGCTGGGTATCGGGGTGCACTCTGTATCGCCTTCGATAAGAAAACGACTATTTGCCGGGAAGAGGCATGACTTACATAATCGGTTGGGTTCTGATGGCGGCGAATCGCCCGAGAACTATGTCAAAGACAGACTGTGGTGACCGGTAAATGGAGCTGCACCCAGGATCGGTGGTAAAGTTCCGCAATCGCGAATGGATCCTCCTTCCCAGTCCGCCCGATACTTACAGATTGCGCCCTCTGACCGGGACCGAAGACGAGGCTGTCGAGGTACACAAAAAACTTGCCCTGCTGCTCGGCGGAAGCCATCCCACGGAGCGCATCAGCCCAGCTCGCTTCCCTCCTCCTGATACCCAAACGATCGGCGACGCCTCGAGTGTCTACCTGTTCTGGCAGGCTGCTAGGCTACTCCTCCGGGAGGGGGCCGCTCCATTTCGTTCTTTCGGGAGGATCTCGGTCGAGCCCCGCCCCTATCAGCTCGTCCCTTTGCTGATGGCCCTGCGACTGGATCCGGTGCGCATCCTGATCGCAGACGATGTTGGCGTTGGTAAAACAATAGAGGCTGGTCTCATCATCCGGGAGCTCTGGGACCGGGCGGAAATCCAGCGATTCGCGGTGCTAGCCCCTCCCTACCTCTGCGACCAGTGGCACAAGGAACTTTCCGAAAAGTTCCACTTCGAGCCAGTGGTCATAACTTCAGGTACCCTGGGGCGCCTGGAGCGCCGCGTTCCCCAGGGGAGGAGCATCTACGAGTATTACCCGGTGCAAGTGATCAGCATCGACTTCATAAAGGGGAAACGAAACAAACACTTGTTCCTCGAGCAGGCACCGGAACTCATCGTGGTGGACGAGGTGCACGGGGCCGTCCCCGCCGGTGGCAGGGAACGTCATCTGCGCTACGAACTGGTTAGCGAACTGGCAGCTCAGCGAGAGCGGCACCTGCTTCTCCTCACCGCCACTCCACATAGCGGCATACAGGAGGCATTTCAGAAGCTGCTTGGCCTCCTGGATCCCGAGTTTGAGGTCTGGGATTTTTCGACGCTTGATGAGCCAAGGCGGACCCGGCTGGCGCGGCACTTCATCCAGCGTACCCGGGCTGATATCAAGAGTTCCTGGAATACCGAGAAGCTCTTCCCCAAGCGAGATCCCCAAGAGCGGGAGTACCGTCTTTCCTCGGTGCAACGAGAGCTTTACGACAGGACCCACAGATTCTGCCAGGGAATCGTGAGGAAGGGGAAAGAGCTCGTGGGCTTCCACCGGCGGATGCGTTACTGGAGTGCCCTGGCCCTGTTGCGGTGTGTCATGTCAAGTCCCCAAGCGGCCCTGGCCGCTCTCCATAACAGACTCCCAGCAGGAGCAGATCGGGATCTCGAGTACGAGCTTTCGGCTCTCGTCTTCGAGCCTACGGACGAGCACGGTTTAGACGAGGCCCCGGCTTTCCCGATTGATGGGGATGGAGGGACTGAGGCGGAGGCCCTGCGCCGTTTGGCAGCTTTGGCGCGGAGCATCGCCCCCACTCAGGACACGAAGCTCCAGGGGGCCATCGCCGCTGTAAAGGAACTGCTGCAGGAGGGCTTCAATCCCATTGTCTGGTGCTTCTTCGTGGATACCGCCGAATACGTGGCCCGTGAACTCCGCAAGGCTCTTTCGCCCGAGTTCAAAGACCTAGAGGTCCTCTGCGTCACTGGTCGCATGGACGGGGAGGAACGGCGGGCTGCCGTGGAAGAGCTGATGAAGAAAACGGACAAGCGGAGGGTCCTTGTGGCTACCGATTGCCTCTCGGAAGGCATCAACCTTCAGGAGGGCTTCGACGCCGTGCTCCACTACGATCTCCCTTGGAATCCAAACCGCCTGGAGCAACGGGAGGGCCGGGTGGACCGGTTCGGCCAGAAAAAGGAATTGGTGCGGGTGGTCCGCTATTACGGAAGCGACAACCCCGTGGACGGTGCTATCCTCCGAGTCCTCCTCGAGAAGGCGTGGAAGATCCACAGGATCCTGGGCACCTACGTGCCGGTACCGGTGGAGCAAGAAACGGTAATCGAGGCCCTGATCAACGCCCTGTTCACCGGCCCAGCCCATCGCGCGGCTGAACAGATGGCACTTGAATTCATAGACGAGACCACTAAGAAACTCCACGATAGGTGGGATCTCGATGTCAGCCGGGAGAAAGAAAGCCGCACCAGGTTCGCCCAGCGGCGGATAAAACCCCAAGAGGTACAGCGGGAACTCAAGGCCACGGATCAGGTGCTGGGCAATCGCCAAGCGGTGCGGAATTTCGTCCTCACCGCCTGTCAAAGGCTTGGGATCCACATCGAGCCGGATCCTGAGCGCCCGGGGGTGTGGCGAATCCCGCTCGGGCCCGAAGCCCTGGTGGGTGTGCCGGATCTCATCTGCTACAGTCTGCCCAGCGATCGCAAGGGAGACTGGCGCATCTCCTTCCATAGCCCCACTCCTGAGGGGGCAGAGTTTGTGGGCCGTAACCACCGCTTTGTGGCTTCCCTGGCGCAATACCTTTTCGAGTTAGCCTTAGAGGGTGAGAGTGAGGCAACCACCCGCTGTGGTGCTATTCGCACCGATCTCGTGAACAGCCTTACCACCCTATTTCTCCTCAGAGTCCGGTACCTCCTCAAGCGACCGGGCAAGTTCCCCCTCCTCTCTGAGGAGGTGCTAGTGCTTGGACAGCGGGGATTCGGCGGGAATTGGCTCCCGCGCGATGAGACGTTGAAACTCCTCGCTGAGGCCAAGCCCGTGGCGAACCTGCCGCTCGGGGAGAAGCGGGAACTCGTGAAGCTCGTCCTTTCCAAATTCGATCCGCTCTTGAAGGAAGAAGAAGGCGGGTTGGGAGAACTGCTCGCCGGGCGGGCGAGGGAACTTGAGGAAAGCCATAAGCGGGTACGGCGAACGGTGGGGGAGCCGGTGCGGGGCCTCTCGGTACGGGCCCAGTGGTCCCCGGATCTCCTCGGGATCCTGGTGCTCCAGCCCTTTCCCAGGGGTGAGGTATGCCGGTAGCTCAAGCTGAACGGAAGACAGCCCGCGGCCAGGCGATCCGGGTCGAAGGTGGGCTTCTCGGCCCCGATTTCCTGGAGCTGCTAAAGGCCGGTGACATCCCCGGACAAAAACCACGGGATTTCGGGGTCGAGGATAGGCCCCTCCTGGAGGAGATCGCCGCGGTCTACCGCGAGGCCAAGTACTTTTGGGAGGCATTCCGCTCCGGTATGGAGCGGCTGCCCGAGGGGGATTCCGGCACCACCCTCACCCGCGAGCGTTGGATGATCCCGTTTCTCAGCCTCCTGGGCTATGAGCTCTTCTACAACCGCCGCGGTTACGATGTGGATGGTCAGATCTTCGCAATCTCCCACCGGGCCGGGGAGGACGACGATGCCCCGCCAGTGCACATCGTGGGCGCCCAACAGAAGCTCGGTGAGAGGCCCCCTTCGGGACGCCCCCGCCTCTCTCCTCATGCCCTGGTCCAGGAATACCTCAACCGCACCGAACACCTATGGGGCCTAGTCACAAACGGCCAAGTCCTGCGGCTACTGCGCAAAACCCCCATGGTGCGCCACCAAGCCTACGTGGAGTTCGACCTCGCCGCCATCTTCGAGGAGGAGCGGTTCCGCGACTTCGAAGCCCTCTACCGACTGTTACACCGTACCCGCCTTCCGCGTGGGCTTGCGGACGCCCCGGAGTGTTGGCTCGAGCGCTACTACCTCGAGGCCGTGGAGCAGGGGACCCGAGCTCGTGAGCGAATCAGCAAGAGCGTCGAGCAAGGCCTCCAGATCCTCGCCAACGGTCTCCTCAAACACCCGCGGAACGAGAGGCTGCGGCAGCGGGCTGAGAAGGACGGATCCCAGTTCGCTGGGAGCTTCTACCGGGATCTTCTGCGGCTCGTCTACCGGTTCCTGTTCCTCCTCGTGGCCGAGGAACGGGGGCTCCTTGGGGGAAGCGACCTCTACCGGGAACACTACGGCATCGCTCGGCTCAGGCGCCTGGCCGACAACCACCGCGCCTATACAGACCACGAGGACCTGTGGCACTCGCTCGGGATCCTCTGGTATCTGCTGCGCGATGCGGCTCCCATAGCCGATGGAAACCCCCTGGCCAGCCTTCTGGAATTACCCGTTCTGGACGGCGATCTCTTCCAGGAGCTGGAGCTGGAGAACTGTCACCTTGCGAACCGCGATCTCCTGAAGGCGATTTGGCACCTGAGCTACTACCAGGATGAGCGCGGGACAATCCGCCGGGTGAACTACGCCTACCTGGACGTGGAGGAGCTCGGTTCGGTGTACGAGAGCCTGCTCGACTACCGCCCGGTGATCGTGGCGGAAAGTGGCCACCCTGTCTTCAAGCTCGCCGAAGGGACGGAACGCAAATCCACCGGCTCCTACTACACCCC
>CAYWSC010000164.1:0-4815 GCA_964460695.1 Hadarchaeota archaeon (SeqCode) | reverse complement strand
TCGCGGCTGGCCACGATAGGAGCGACGGCGGCTTGATAACCACTCTGCTAGAGATGGCTCTTGCAGGCAACTGCGGAGTCGAGGTCGACCTTCCAGGCGGCGGCGATCCGATTGCCCTACTCTTCTCCGAGGAGTTGGGACTTCTGATAGAACCCGTCCCAGGGAGGGAGAGAGAGGTCGCCGATAGGCTATCGATGAGCGGCATTCCCTTCTCTGTGATTGGAAGGACTCTTACAGAACGCTCGGTCCACATCAAGGTCTCCGGCCGTACCGTGCTCTCCGAGGAGCTTGGAGAGCTGAGGCTACTCTGGGAGGAGACGAGCTACCGCCTCGACCTGCTGCAGGCCAACCCGAGCTGCGTGGAAGAGGAGCGTAGGGTGATCGCCGAGGGAAGAGGGCTAAACTTTGACCTGAGCTTTTCCCCAGAGCCCACCGACCAAGCGCTGTTAGAAAGATCTGACAAGCCGCGAGTCGCCATAATCAGAGAAGAGGGCAGCAACGGGGACCGAGAGATGGCTTCGGCCTTCTACGCGGCCGGATTTGAGCCTTGGGACGTCACAATGTCGGACCTGCTGGAGGGCAGAGCGTCCTTAGATGACTTCAAAGGCGTCGCCTTTGTCGGTGGATTCAGCTTTGCAGATGTCTTGGACTCTGCTAAGGGGTGGGCGGGTCTCATACGGTTCAACAGAGAGCTGTCCTCGATGTTCGACCGGTTCTACAGGCGGAGCGACACCTTCAGCCTTGGCGTTTGCAATGGCTGCCAGCTCATGGCCCTCTTAGGCTGGGTTCCTTGGAGGGGAATAGAGGACAAGCACCAGCCCCGTTTCATAAGAAACGAATCTGGACGCTTCGAATCTAGGTTCATCTCGGTCAAGATTCTGCCGAGTCCCTCCATCATGCTCCGCGGCATGGAGGGATCGATCCTAGGCGTATGGGTCGCTCACGGAGAGGGAAGGGCCTACTTCCCGAGAAGCTCGATCCTTGAAGAAGTGGAGAGGCGCTCGCTGGCACCGGTAAGATTTGTCGACGACCTGGGACAGGTGACCGAGCGATATCCCTTCAATCCAAACGGCTCTCCGCATGGAATCACGGGGCTATGCTCCCCCGATGGAAGACATCTGGCGCTGATGCCGCATCCGGAGAGAACCTTCCTGAAGTGGCAGTGGGCGTGGATGCCCCAGGAGATCAAGCGATCAATCCGCGCCTCCCCGTGGCTTAGAATGTTCCAGAATGCGAGAGATTGGGTTGAGTCTAGGGGCTAGAAGCGAGTAGATGGCCTCGCCCGCAGCTCTACGGTGACACCAAGTACGGAGCGATGTCCTGAATCCTCCTTCCCCTTCTTAGCCTAACCCCTAGCCGGACGAGGGCTGATTGCAGATTGGACAGCGAGTAGCCAGGCACCTTGTTTCTCTCCCAGAAGGCCTTCAGCTCATCCAGGGCCCTCTCTTCGTGGGTCACAATGCCGAGGACTCTTGCCGCTACCAGCTCGACGTCTGTCGGCTCAGGATCAGCGTTCTTCCACCGCCCACGGAGGTCTCGCAGGAAGATTCGGGCCGTCGCGGGGCCGACCCCCTTGAACTCCATCAGCCTCCTCTCCAAGTCGCGGGGACCACGGCTGACCCTGTCTAGCCGGGATAGATCCCCACCATACTCCTGGATCACCTTAGCAGCCGTCTCCTTCATGTAGGTCGCGGTGATCCCGTCATACCGTACATACCCGCCCTCTCCGTGGACGCGAACGAGATCCTGCCAGCTGGCCTGGTCTATCCTCCACGGAGTTGTCAGGCCGGCTCTCCTGTAGGCGAAGAACGTCCTTTTCGCGATCTCGGTGGATATTCGATTTCCGAAGAGGATCGATGCGATCAGCCACTCGAACTCGTTTGAGAGGTCTATTCCCAGCTCGGACGAGAAAAGCTGACCGAACTCCCTGAGAAGCCTCTCCAGATCCACGGATAGAAATAGCCCTCAATGCTCTTCAATTTTGTCGGTGCCTGCACCACGGCCACATTCGAGGAGAGGTCTATTGATCTAGAAGATCGGATCCGTGGGACGTTCCTCTCCGCTTATCGCGGAGCTTCAGGGCACCAACGACTCGAAGCGTCTGCTTGCACGACGGACAGAGCCAGTCGGGAGTTGGTTCTAGGAAGATCCTCTTGCACGACGGACACGTATACCTCAGGTCAGCCTCTTCGTACAGATCCTCCCCCCAGTCGTCCATCCAGCTCAACGCTCCTCATGGCGGGGTGAAGGGGTGGTTCAAAAAGCTTACTGCTGTCTGGCCGCAAAAGCTGCGTAAGGCGTCACGACTTCCTGAACCCAAGTAGAGCGCCAACGGCGAACGCCCCGATTACGGGGAGTGAGATAGCGGTGGCAGTCCAAAGTGCGCTCAGCTTTGTAGCCAGTAGGTTGGATAGATCCTTCGTGAAGCTGCCCAGATCCGTCTTGATTGCAATGATTCCCTTTTGGTCTAGGTAGAGAAGCGTCGCGGCATAGACGCCCGCGAAAACCACCAGATATTTCCCGATCTTTCGGAGGGCGAACCCGACACCGAAGCCTACTATTCCCCAGCCACCCACGGTGGGCAGATAGGTAACTATGCTCGGCATGTTCGCAAAAGTTAGGTGCTTTCTTAAAAATATTTCTACAATACTGCCATATTTTCGGCATAAACGGTACCGGAACTCCGATCCCTGGGGTCTCGATTGAAAGAATTGTCTACACGGCTCTCATTTTTCCGGCCGGCCTACCCACTCGTCACGCCGACGTAGGCCCCTGCTCCGAACGCTCCCAACATGGGAAGGGCAGTAGCGGCATTCCAGACCGCGTCGGCTCTACTAGTCGCCGCGGAGACGACCCCTCCAAAGAGATCTTCCAAACCCCGGTTTATCGTGATGAAGCCGTGATCCTGAAGGTACAGCAGACTCGCAAAGTATAGGCCCGAAGCTATCATCAGGTACTTGCCGATCTTCTTTGCCAAGAACCCCGTCGCAAACCCGGCCATTGCCCAGATGCCGACGGAGCTGTACGACACCCCCGGCAATAATTCTGGCAGCACTTCCGCGTATTGAAACCCACTAATTAATAATGTTGTTGCCAGATTCGGATATTTTTCGCATTTCTCGCCGCATCACGTTTGAATTGGCGTCCAAATACTCTGCTTCAGCGCGATTCCTGGACTCAGGACTAGATATATTTATGACGGGCTGGACACAGGGACGACGCTTTGAAGCTGGCGGTCAAGATAGGAGGATCCATCGCCATAGGCGAGAAGGGGCCAAACAACGAGTACCTAAACGAGCTTGCGCAGACATTGCACTCGTTCCAGTTCGAGAAGCTTGTCGTCGGGATAGGCGGCGGAATCCTAGCTCGGAACTACCTTAGGTCTATCTCGCCTCTGGTTTCCCCCTGGGAGGCAGAAAGAATCGTCATCGAGCTACTGAGAGCCAATACCCGTCTGCTAGCCTTTCTGCTTAAGGGCACTCCAATCCTCGACGAGCAGTCGCTCGATCGGCTTGACCCCCAAGACTGCCCCAGAGTCTTGGTCATAGGTGGGATAAAGCCGGGGAGAAGCACCGACGCAAACACGGCCATCCTGGCTGAGAGGATAGGAGCTGACATGTTCGTGAAGATGACCGACGTTGAGGGTGTCTTCACCGCAGATCCAGACTCCGATCCAAACGCTAGGCTCATACCGAAAGCAACTTACGAGGACTTGCTTTCCCTTTCTGGGCCAACGGCTCCTGGGAGGTACGGCGTCTTGGACGAGCTAGCCATACGGGTCCTCCAAGAGGCGAGGATTCCCGCGAAGATAATCGACGGGAGAAATCCGAGGAACTTGCTCTCAGCGATCTCTGGAGAACCCATAGGCACGACGATCGAGCCCTGAGGACCTACCGACCCGCTCCTCCCGCCTCTTCTTGGGTTCCCCTGTTTATGACGACCTCTGCGATATCTGTGCCGTAGTCGGCTATTCTCTCAAGGCTGTCAACTACGGCGTTCAAGGCCAAGTTCCTAGAAAGATCGAGGCGGAGCAGGCTTTTCCTGAACTTCGAGCAGTACGCCTTCATCTCTGACCTGCGGTTCACGACCTGGTTGGCAGTTGAGAGATCCCCATCCAGCAGCGACCTCCCTGCCCCCTCATATATCGACCTAGCGATACCGCTTATCGTCAGGAGATCGTCTCGAATCGGGGGCGGTAGAGGCTGCCCAGACAGCCGTCTCGATCTCTCGGCGATGTTGTGAGCATGATCAGCGATGTGCTCAATCCTCTTTATCGCGGACTGGAGGTCAAGGCAGTCAATGGGCCGCAGCGACAGTGAGTAGGCGATCTCGGGGTTCTTCGCTGCGAGCCTCAGTTGACGTATTATCAGGAAATACAGGCGGTCGACCTCGTCGTCCCTCTTTATGACGTCTCGGGCAAGCTGCTCGTCGCCCTGTATGAGAGCCCCTACCGAATCTTTCTGCATGGAGGCTGCTATCGCGTGGGCTCTCGCTATCCCCCTCCAGACCTCTAGTTCCTGTATCCGCAGAAGACTCTCCAGGACCACCTCGTTCCCGGTCTCCTCCACCGTCTCTAGACCGACAAGTTTGCGTTCAACCCTGATTATCTCGCTCCTCTGAGCTGGTGAGATTTGACTCCGGGAGCAGATCAGTATCCTTTCGAAGCCGTTCAGATAACTGGAGATGATTTGCCTCGCAATCCAGCTCTGCCTCGTCGACTCGTCCAGCTCTATCCTCGTCTCCGGGCGCGCCTCGCGCTCTGAGGGCCTAGGCACGAGGATCAGTGATCCATCCGCCTGAGGAACGATGCCGACC
>CAYWSC010000163.1:0-4845 GCA_964460695.1 Hadarchaeota archaeon (SeqCode) | reverse complement strand
TAGGGGAAAGGTATTTATCAACCCGGAGTGGCGAACTTGCGTGTTGGGCACCCGGGGCCGCCGGGGGATCTGGCCGCTCATTTTGCTATCTACGTTGGCACTGGTACCCCAAGGCGCCGCCGAGCTGGGGCCAATGGGGATGGTCAAACTGTACTATCTGGGTGACTGCCTGCCCTCTACCAGCCCCATCCTCTACATGGCTGATGACCCGGCTATAGACATCGTTGCCGTGCCGGCGACGGTCTTCCAGAGCTACTTCACCAAAGAAGAGGTGCAGAAGGCGCTCCGCCTCTATCTGCCGAAGACATATCAACAGCTGGCAGAGGGAAGCGTCATCCTACTCAGCGACGTGAGGGCCGACACCCTCTCGCCCAGGTGGCTGGAGTGGTTCTCCAGGGCTGTCGATGAGGACGGGCTGGGGCTGATGATGATCGGCGGGATACTGAGCTTCGGCGGCTACGCTGACTCTCCGACGTGGAGGACAACGACCATCGGACCGCTTCTCCCAGTTGAGCCGATTGACGGCGAGGTCAAGTCGTACAGCTGGAAGCCCGTCGTCAAGGCCCCGACGACCAGTTGATGACCGCCCTGCCGTGGAAGAGCTGCCCGCACTTCTCGGGCTACAACAAGGTGACTCTGAAGGACGGAGCATTGCTCCTGGCCGAGACCAGCGGGTCCGACGCGAATCCCTTCATGGCGTTCTGGAAGGTGGGTAGAGGGGCCGGCTTCGCCTTCTGCACCGATTGGACTCCCGCCTGGGGCGAGGCTTTCATGAGGTGGGACTACTATCCAGACTTCACGGTATACTCTGTCTACTACGCCGCGGGAAGGAAGGTCCCCCAAGACCTAGGACTCATGCACCTGATAAGCTCGGCCAGGATCACGTATAGAACTGAGAGGGATATCCTCGTCTCCCTCATCAACCTCATAGACAGGCTGGGCGGGAATGTCAGAAGGCTGGAAGAGATGATCTCAGATGCAGACGCCATAAGGAAGAGGGCAGGACGGGACTATCTCCTCCAGGACTACGCTGAGTGCGCCAAGGACCTTCAGATGGCGAGGGACAAGCTGAAGGAAATCAATCAGGAAGCCGCCAAGGTTAGGGCGAGGGCATTCCTCTGGATCTGGCTCATCGAGTGGCTCGCAGTCTCCGCCACCCTCATGATAACTGGCCTAGTGGTCTGGAACGTGATGATAAAGAGGAGGCTGTATCGGGAGGTCACAACCACCAGAATGACCTAGCCCCGCTGCCCCGACAAGCCGCACTATCCCTGAACCGCTACCCTGTACAGATAGGCGTCCGCCTCCCAGTCAAGGTGCTTCCTGGCAAACAGCCGGGTCAAGTGGAGCAATATCTCCCCGGTCTCCCGATCCTCGTGGGCCATGAAGTTGGAGAGCGTCATTTTCTCGTCCTCGCCGGGCTGCCTATCGTCGACGACAACCACGCTTCCTTTCACAAGGTGGCCACCCTTGGGCTCGACCTCGCCGATCACGAGGGGGTATCTCGGCCAGTTTCCAACGGGGTTTCGGCTGCAGATGTTTCCTATCCAGAGGTACACCCCGCTGCTGTGCCTGATTAGCTGGGAGCAGCTGCTTGGCGAGTAGAACCTTGAGCCATCCTCGTAGGTCCATGGAGCTGGTTGGCTCCAGGTTCGGCCGCCATCGTCGGAGAAGCTGATCCACTTGTACCCCGGAAGATCCGGTTTGACATCGTTGCTTCCCCTCATAACCATCATGACCCTCCCGTCGGGAAGCTCGGCTAGGGTCGGCTCGAGTACTCCCCTCGTGGACAGGGAGGGATCGATCGAGACGGTCTCGGAGATCTCCCAGGCGATTCTGTTTCCCCGGGTCCACCTGCCTATGAGCACGGCCGAGACGTGATAGGTATAGCCTCCCGCTGGGTTCATAATCCTGCCGTCATCGCCCAGCGGGCATATCTGCACGGGGACCAGGATCTCGCCGCGATGGTTCTTTATCGGCCTGCAGCTCATGTCCCCGATCATCATGGCGTTCCTTCCCACCCAGACGCCTTCGACGGGGTTCTCCGCGGTAGATCCATCCTGTACGACCTGCTCCTCAAACGCATAGGTTCTTCCCCCATCCTCTGAGAGCGAGTACGCTAGGTGCCAGCCCCTCAGCCCTTCGAGGGGGTCGTCAGTCGGCAGGGTCCCCCTCATGACCATGGTCAACAACAGGTCTCTGTCCGGGTCTAGGAACCCGGGATGGGGATAGCTACGTCTGAACCCCTCTCTGCACCTGACAACTACCGGTACTTGCTCCGGCTGTGACCAGGTCCTCCCGTTGTCTGTGGAGAATCGTCTGGAAAGGCTGTCCGTCGTGTCGCTCCTGCTGGACGTCGAGAGGTAGCACATCTTCTCGGGTCTGTTGCAGCGGGTATAGAAGCTGGTGGCCCCCGCCATTATCCCCCTTCCCGGAGAGGGGTAGAAGACCTTTCTCTCAACGAGCGTGAATACGGTCAAGACACATACCCTCAGCCCCCTCTTTGAATAATCCTTTCAGCTCTATCCGCAGGTATGGAAGCCGAGCCGCAAAACACGTCGAGCATGGGGATGGATTGGCAGGGAGCGGGTGTCGAAGACGATTTAAGCCCCGAAAGCCTAGCTTCAGGTATGAAGGCGGCGACCCTTTTCGTCATTCTCTGGCTCCCGATCCTCTATAGTCTGGAGGCCGCGGCTGGCTCGGGATACGAGGCGGGCCAGCCTCTCATAGTCGACGTTCTCTTCATAGACCGAGGAATAACGGTGGGCAGCGGGTATGACAGGATGATAGCGGCCGACCCGTCGATAGATGTTCTCGGCGTGCCCATGCCGTCCCACTATTCGATTGGAAACCTGGGCATAAAGGCCGAGCAGACGAACAGGCTGCTGAGGATGTACATGCCGAGGACATACGAACAGCTGGTCGACGAGCATGACATGGTAATTCTCCACGAGGCACCGTGTGGCTGCCCCCAGTTTCCAGGGGTCTACTTCGATGTGAAGTGGATCTTCTGGTTCGTCAAGGCGGTCGAGGAACGGGGGATGCCCCTCAGCATGTGGGGAGGAGATGCCTCGTGGGGAGGAGGCTGGGAGGGACCTGCGTACTACGAGTCCTGGGGCAACACCGTCCTGGAGCCGGTCCTCCCGTTCAAGTGTCTAGAGGGCACGAACCCACCTCGCGCCGCCTTCCAGAAGCCCCACTTCATCGACCCTACCCATCCCCTGGCCAGACTTCCATGGAAGAACGCCGGGCCCGTAGAGCTCCTGAACAAGGTCGAGCCTAAGATCGGGTGCAAGGTCGTTGCCAAGGCGGTGGGTCACGGAGAGGAGTACCCCTGGATCGGCTGGTGGAGGTACGGCAAGGCGAAGATAGTCGGGGAGACCCAGATCTTCGGCAGCAAGGGCACTACGAACAGGATGCTGAGGGAGTGGGAGTGGTTCCAGGACTTCCTCATCTACCTCGTCTACTTCGGTGCGGACAAGCCCATACCCGAGGACATATACAGGGCCCACAGGATCAGGGTGGAGATAAACACCCACCTGGCCAAGGCATCGATGCTCGTCTCCCTCCTAGAGTTCATCGAGAAGTTCGGAGCGAGCACCGTGAGGCTCTACGAGGACCTGGACGAGATCAACAGACGGGAGAAGGTGGCGGAGGAGTACTACCGCAGGGATGACTACGACTCCGCGGCCCAGGTCTTCGAGGAGATCCACAGGTCCTGGGCCGAACTGAACCAGAAGGCGATAGAGGCCAAGGAAAAGGCGCTCGTCTGGGTCTACGTGATAGAGTGGCTGTCCGTAACGGGAACCGCCCTGCTGTCCGGGGTCCTCCTCTGGGCATTGATGGTGAGGCGGAAGCTCTACAGGGAGATAGCTACCACGAGGATCTCCTGAACGGCTCTCAGGGACGTTTCACGGAGGCCCGGATCATCATCCGCCTTCCTAATGAGAGTGCTGTCAGGGCCAAGGGAATAATCCCTACCGGGAAGCGAATCGTCGGAACGCTGACTATCTGGGGCGTCCCCCATGCCGCCCAGTCGTAGTAGTCCCAGCCGTCTGGGTCGGTCTGAAGAGCTAGGAGGACCGTCTGGTTTCTGTATCTGGAAAGGTCGACCGTCAGATCCGTCCATCCCGATGGAAGAACCTCTAGGCTCTCGACCTCATTGCAGTTGACCTCGACCACGAAGACTACCCCCTCGGAGAGGGATCCGTCTCGGATTCCAACCTTCGTCTTGAGGGTCACGGGGCTGTCCGGAAGCTTGAGGATGAACGATGCCTCTGTCCTCCCTGACGGCGGCGGATGTTCGAAGAGGGACTGCATGGCTATGCCCCCGCAGCTTATCTCCATCGGTATGCAGCATGCGTACCCAGACGGGTCTCTCTCCAGTCCATTCCTGACGGTCTTCACTTCGAACGGCTCCTCCCACAGGCACACCGGCGGCGAAAAGGCGTGTGCATCAGTAGATAGGAGTCCTAGGAAGAGGGGCAGGTGGCCAGATGCCACCATCATTTGCCCATTCCCCATCCTGACGCTATCCACTCCGTCGCGTAGAACTCCTTCCAGGAGCCTTGGGAAGAATACCCCTACCGTGGCTGGATCGGGCGTGTAGGGCACGATCCTCGTCTCCCCCCAGGCGGCCAAGTCGAAGGTCGCGTCGCCTCTAGGTCCGGGACCGACTCCCAGCCCGATGGTGACGTTTCTCCCACTGTAGCTGGAGAGGTCGATGGAGACTTTTTCCCAGCCACGGCCCTGGACCTGTCGCGAGAAGACCGCCTCTCCGTCCACATAGAGCGTGAAGACTACGCCGTCGCTCGTGCCGGGCCTCACGAGATCGGTGAGGCCGAT
>CAYWSC010000162.1:0-4852 GCA_964460695.1 Hadarchaeota archaeon (SeqCode) | reverse complement strand
GGCCCATGTGGAGGAGGCCCATGTGGAGGAGGCCCATGTGGAGGAGGCCCATGTGGAGGAGTCCGGGGGAAGCGACGAGGCATGACGCAAGCTATGCCAGCCGGCGTGTCTGAAACAGGTCCGCAATTACGTCCTCCGTGTTCTCGGCTTGGATGAAGATAGGCACGTTTGGCAGTCCGGTGGCGCTGTAGGAGGAAACCAGCCACTCGCCCGGCTTGAACTCAAGCGTCTTGTCGAGTATGCCTAGGTCTATGGCGAATATGTCGCTAACAACCGTCCTATCGTAGGGCCTAGGAAGGGTCCCGACGAAGTAGGTGTGGAGCTGCTGGAGAGCGTTTGTGTTGAGGTACGCTATCCTCTGTGTGGATACGCAGCATCCCAAACCGTACTTCCTCCCCTGTCTTAGGAGCCTTTCAATAGCCTTCGAGCAGGCCGCCTCTGAGCCACCGGCCTGAAGCTGCGGGATGAACTCCTGGGCCTCGTCGAACACGAAGAGGATGTAGGGTCTGACGGAGAACTGTCGCCTTCTCCTCCCGAGAATCTCCTTGGAGATGTCAATCGCCAGCTGTCTGACGACCTCTGGATCCGAGATCGAGAGGCAGATGAGCCGCGTCTCGCCGAGCAAGAGGTCGCATATCTTCTCTCTGTTGTACTCGTCTCGGCCAAGGGATGGCCTGTGCTCGGCACCCAGCTCGACCAGCTGGGGCATACGCCTTATCGCCGTGGCCCAGGTGTACAGGTTTGAGCTCTTTCTAAGGGAGCGTTCCTCCAAGACGTTCTCCGCCTCCGAGCCGATGCGCTCAGCCGTCTCCCTATCGGGAACGTCGTCCTCTCCGACGCCAAGCTCGTCCATCACCGCCTTTATCCTCAGGCGTATCTCCTGGGCGGCCTGACCCGGCGCCGAGTCTATGCTTCCCCCTAGGCTCTGAAGCTCGCTGAGCATTCCGCCGAAAGTGGGCATCTCGAAGCTCGGGGGCTCGTAGAAATGGCCGACCCGGCCCATCTCCATGAGCTTCTGCACCTCGAAGATACCTTCCTCCCTATCTTCGAACTCCTTTGGCTTGACGATCGAGTTGTACAGCTGCTCGGCGGAGGATACCCGCTGCTCGGTTATCACTACGGACGGGACGTCTTCGTCGACGAGCAGGTCAAGCAAGAGGAAGGGGTACTCGCACGAGACGTCGAAGACTATGACCCTCGAGTCGGGGAGACCCCTGATGACCTTCCTGACCAGGTTTGCGACCAGGTTGGACTTGCCCCCTCCGGTGAAGGCGAACACGCCGAAGTGGTGGCGGACTAGCGACTCGAGGTCGAGGAAGAGGGGGATGTCGCCGCTCCCCTCCGAACGGAACATGTGGATCTTCCCCACAGCCGCATCCAGAACACTAGTGGCTGAGCCTGCTGCTAGGTTCTCCAGCTTTTCGAGCACGGACTCGTTGTACATCTTGTCGATCATCCACTTGCTCAGTATGTTGGCCTGCTCCCCTAGCTTTGGGAAGGAGAAGCCCTTGACAAACTCGGGACGCCCCGCCTCTATGACCAGGTCGTAGTTTATGGGAACGGCGTCGGCATGCACGATCATCGCCGACCGATCATCTGTGGACCAGTCTGGCACAGCTCGCTCGATTATCTCAAACTGCATCGGGTAGTAGCTGTGGTCAGACAGCCCCCGGAGGCCGAAGTGTTCGGGAAGAATCTTGGTCAGCTCTAGAAGAGTGTACCTCCTAGAGTCGGGTGTTGATCTGAAGTTCTCAACCGCCACTATCATGCCTTCCTCCAAGATCCTCATGACGTCTCTCTGGTACTCCACCTTGATTCTGCACTCGTACCTCGACGAGCTTCCGAAGAACCTTCCCTCTCCGCCGGAAAACGATCGGCGTGGAATCACCGAGTTGAGTCTGGCCTTGACGCGTCCTCCGAAATCCGTGAAGAACTCCTCAGAGGGCTTAGCGGCTCCTCCTTGCGTATTCAATCCTAGACCTCCTCTCTCTGAAGCTTGACATATAGAAGACGAACTCCCTCAGATCGGGATTGGTCCTTATCCACGATGCTGTTGCCCGGACCATCTCTCTAAATCTGCGGTTGTTCCACTTGGCCACTTTGTCGGCTACGAAGAGCGGCTTGTTGTGGCCGAAGAGCTCCGGGCTGTTCGAGCCGGTCATGGAGCACAGAATAGCCATTGTGAGGTTCTGCAGCGGGCTTATCCCCCGTTCTTTCGTATGTAGAATCACGTCGACGGCCTCGCGCGCTCCCCCATATTGGTTTACGAAGCGACACAGCTGATGCTCCTGGGCGTCGAAGCCGGGATGGACAAGACGGTCGATAAGGAGGACGTTGCTGCGGAACATGGGGTCGTGCGCCGACATGGAGAGCTGGACGTAGGACTTGACCATGAGCCGTTCAGGTATGATCTTGTTTCTTATCGCGCCTCGCACTGCGAGGGGGCCCAGCGAAGGGTCCGGAACTATGGTCTTCAAGGCCGAGTCGTATTCCACTAGCGCCCAGGGCGGGTGAACCTGGTCGTGGTTCATAAGTGAGGCGGCCTGAAGCAGCAGTCTATCGGTGTTCGGAAGGGACCTATACGTCCCAGGGTCAAGCGGCTCTTCGAAAGCGCCGATATTCGAGAGGATGGGTAGCACGTGGCGCTTAAAGTCGCTGGCAGCAGTGTCCTTGGTTATTCCGACTAGGAGTATCCTCCTCCTCCAGCACTCCTCGATGAGCATGTTTATCGTGAAGAGTGTGAGGAATGCCAGATCTACGGTGGTTAGGTATCTCCTTCCCTGCTCGGCTGGAACCGTCATGCAAGGCGAGTCGCCCGCGGTTTCGAAGATGCTCTCCCCCACCTCGAGGACCATCTTCTTGACTCTTTGCCAGTAAGACTCATACCTCTCCGAGAGGCGGTATGCTCCAAGTATGTCCGCGACTATGCCCCTTGACTTGAGCCGCCTCATTGTTTTCTCGACCCGTTTGACGGAGGACTTCGGAATCCCTAGGGCCTCTGCAATCTGGACGGCCTCCATGGTTGCCCCATCCTCAAGGAGGTGCAGCACAGCGTAGGGGAGGTAGTCTCCCCTGGGCGGAAGCGTGCCTAGGCGCTTGTTGTAGATTCGGTGGCGTGAAAGGTAGAGTTCGTTCTCATCGATAGGGGTTCCGTCGACCTGGTATCCGATGAGGGCCGAGATTCTCTTCCAGAGACCCCTCTGGGAGGTGTCGTAGACAAGTGAGCCAAGCTCCCCGGAGAGAGTCCTGTCCATAAGGATGACCCTTATATCTCCCTCCGGCCTTGAAGCAAGCTTCAGTGCCAGGAAGAACTCGGCGAAGGTCATGATCCGGTTGGCTATCTCCGAGTTGGTGACTATCCTATCCTCGTCCAGGCTGCCTGCACCCTCGAGGCCGTCAGGCGGGGCGATGCTTGTGTCGATTTCAGGGAGGTCGTTGACGTAGAGGGGGACGCAGCTGCATATGCCCTTGCTCTGCTCTAGGCTGTCCACGTCATACTCGACCTCTATTCCGCTATTTCCAAAGGAGATGGTCCCTGTGCAGGCGTAGGCTCCTCCGAAGAATACGACGAGGTCGAAGATCGGCTTGGAGTACTCCGTTCCGTCTATCCCTGCGAAGCGGACCTGCTTGGATCCGAAGAAGGCCTGGGCGGCCTCTGCGGCAGAGGAGTAGTCGAAACCTTCGACCACAAGGCTCGAGAGGATGGGTCCATAGATCTTCTTGGCCGAGACAAACCTCTCCTTGTACTCCTTAATCTGCCTCTCCGCCCCCCTTCTTAGCGTCTCCTCCATCTGGGAGAGCACGCTTGCGAACCCGTCGGCCAAGTGGATCCCCTTCGAAGAAGTGCAGCCTCAGAATATTCGCGCCAAATATATAAAGTCATGCTGCATATCGGTGGTACGTGCGGGCCGCCGTCCTTGTAGTCGTCCTATTGCTGCTCGTCCTAGGGCCTGCCTCCTCGCGGGAGCTAAGATGCGATCCCATCACGGGCAAGATCCGGGTTCTCTACATGGGTGATGCCCTCGGCATCCAAAGTCCCTTTCCCTACATAAGAATGGAGCCCAGCTTCATCGCAGTTCCCGTCGAGGCGTGTACCTTTCACTCCACCCCCGAGTTCATAAGGAAGCAGATGAGATACCACATGCCCAGGACGTCAGAGAGGCTGAGGAAGGACTACGACGTCCTGATACTGAGCGACGCCAACAGAGACGTCTTCAGGCCCCAGGCCATCGACTGGATGAGTGAGGCAGTGAAGGAGGACGGCTTGGGAATAATAATGATCGGCGGAGCCGAGAGCTTTGAGGGAAGGGGAGGGATCATGCCAAGTTGGGCTATTACGACAGTCGCCGACGTTCTTCCCGTAAACATGCTGGAGCGCGAGTACTGCGACCAGGCGATGCGTATGGTAATCGTCGACCCAGACGCGGAGCTGGCAAGGTCGCTTCCCTGGAACACGCTGGGATCGAAGGGAGTCTTCAGCGAGGGACACAGGACGACGTTGAAGCAGAACGCCCACCTTATCGCCGAGGCGATAACCTTTAGCTATGGCAGAATCCCCCACCTCGCTTGGTGGGACGTGGGCAAGGGGAGGGGGTTCGCCATGATGACCGACTGGACCCCTGCGGGCGGGGCCATCTTCATGACCTGGGACTACTACCCCGACTTCGTGCTGAACACGATCATGTTCTCCGCTGGAAAGAAGCTTCCCGACGACGTCGACATTCTCTACCTGATAAGGAGGAGGATCAGGAACTACTGGGACATCCGAAGTACTCTCGACACGATGGTCGAGATTGTGGATCAGTTCGGGGGAAACTTCGCAGCGGTGGAGAGGGGGGCACTGGAGTGCGAC
>CAYWSC010000161.1:4605-4862 GCA_964460695.1 Hadarchaeota archaeon (SeqCode) | reverse complement strand
TGAACTGGCGAGGGATATGCATGAGCAGGGCCTTCTTGTCCAGGACCTTTCCACCCAACTGCCGCACGTATTTCCTGATGAATGTCTCGACTCCCTCACCCCTGTTGTGAAGGGAATACACCACCGGCGCGATCTCAAGAGCCTTCTGAAGGAATATCCGGTCCGAGGATCTCTCCTGGACCCCGAAAGGTGGGTTCTGGATCACCACGTCAATCGGTCCCAGCTCCTCGGGGCGGATCTCAGAAACGTCGCCTCGC
>CAYWSC010000161.1:0-4595 GCA_964460695.1 Hadarchaeota archaeon (SeqCode) | reverse complement strand
CCTCAGCCGTATTCTCCCAGATATCTCAAAGCCGGAGGCCTCCTGCGCTATATTTATGTTTTCCCGAGCGACGCGCAGCGCTACCTGATCCAGATCGACGCCCACAACCCTCCTCGCACCGAACAGCGCTGCCGCAATGGCGATCCTACCCGTTCCACAGCCCAGATCGCAGATCGACCTGTCCTCGACATCTCCCTTCTCCCATGCCCACAGGACAACCTCCGCAGCCGCCCGGGGCGTAAGCTCGTACTGTTCGAGACGTGGTGAAGGAGATGGATGGGTTTTGAGTTTGGAGAGGATCATCTCCAGTCTCTTCTTACGCAATCTCATCTGGAACGTAGTCCTCCCAGCTTCTCATTCCAAGGACTATCTCAAGCTCCGGCGGGGTGAGAGCCGGCTTGGGGAACAGCTGGGCGTCCTCCACCGCCATCCGGGGGCAGCCAAGGTTGAGGAAGGCGTCCAACGGATAGGAGGCCAAGCGGCGCGGGTCAAGCTCGTCCGATGATAGCATCGTCGGCGTGATGCCCCTCTCCCGTAGCAGCCGGTACCACCGAAGCGCCTCTTTCATCCTCCTCTGGCCGGGCTTGGTGGAGACGACTATACCTATTCTCTTCGCATCCCTTGCCTTTTCGATCTTGGCGAACCGGATGGCCAGCGTGCGTCTCCGCAGCCTCTCCACCTCCCTTATCTCCGACCTGTATGGGTCGGCGATCCAAACCCTCTTCCCGGTTGCAAGCGAGACGCCGAGGGGGTGGAAGTTTCCGCCGCCAAGGTAGAGGAATGCCTCGACATCTCTCGATACCTGTTTGGCAGCCGTGAAGTCGCATCCAAGGATCTGCCCAGGGAATTCTGTCCGCCCGCTCGGCCCCCCGACCAGTACCTCGTGTCCCTCTCCTCGCAGCAGCCGCTTGGCTGCCTCGATTTCCCTGACGTGCTGGAGATTGGCGACTAGGCCGATCGTCTTCTCCTCTATCTTTGAGATGCCTGACCTCAGGGTTTCGACGGCGGACCTTGTCGAGTAGCAGTGGACATACAAGACCGGTACTTCTGACTCCACCATCTTGGAGTGGCCCATGTGGACGATCAGGTCGCATCCGATCTGTGGGAGGGTTGTGGACAGGTCGCATGCGCCATGGCATGGCTCTGTGCAGAAGACCGGGACGGCATCGGTTCGTCTTACTATCTGGTCTCTAATATGGTCGGTGAACCTCTTCAGGCCGTCTGGGATCTGGATGCCGACCAGATGGGAGCGACGTCTCTTGATCTCGCTGACGATCCTGTCGATTTCCAAGTCGTAGTCAGGGCGATCTTCCACGGGGAGCACATCTACCCTCCTCGATATAATGATTACTGGCCGGGGATAGGTCCCTCCCTGGGGAAGAGTAAATAGTCCTAGATTCCTAGAGCTGAGAAGTGGTACGTTGCCCCGCAGGAAGCTCTACGAGTTCGAGAAGAGGATGGTCCTAGAGAGCTTCAAGCAGGAGAGGCTGGAGAAGGACATAGACGACTTCAGGGTCTTCAGCGAGGTCTTCGACACGGCGACGCTCATGGCGATCTACGACCTTCTGAACGACGGCAAGATCTCGGCGGTACACGGCTGCATAAAGATGGGAAAGGAGGCCTGCATCCATCTGGCAGAGTCAAAGCGGGGCGTGGTGATCGTCAAGATATACAGAGTGGCAACCTCCGACTTCAGAACCATGTGGAGGTATCTGGTCGGCGACCCGAGGTTCGGCAAGATTGGAGGAAAGAGGAGGGAGGTGGTCTACACATGGGCCTCGAGGGAGTACAGAAACCTGATTGCTGCCCACTCGGCTGGATGCAGGTGTCCCAGGCCGATAGCGCTGAACAAGAACGTGATCGTCATGCAGTGCATAAAGAGGAAGAGGCTTCCCGCACCTAGGCTGATTGACGTTGGGTGTGACGACCCTGAGGGGGCCTTCGAGTCTATCATACGCAGCTATGAGGCCCTTTACCAGAAGGGAGGTCTTGTCCACGGAGATCTGTCCGCCTACAACGTCTTGATGGCGGACGACGGCCCGACCCTGATTGACTTCTCTCAGGGGACTGTGAAGGAGAGCAGCAGAGCGGTGAACCTCCTCTTCAGGGATCTGGAGAACATCCTAACGTATTTCCGACGTCTCGGCGTGGATGCCGATACAACCTCGCTGGCCGAGAGGATCACGAAGAAGAAGGGGATATCCCCAGACGAGACAATAGTCATCTGAACCTGAGGATCTCGGCTATGGCATCCGCGACGATCTCGGCGTTTTGAAACGGATAGTCCTCGTGGTCGCGGTCGATGATTATTCTCAGCGTGGCTCCCGAGATGGCCGAGTAGGCAGCGGCGAAGGACCTGTTGAGCTCCTGGTGGAGCCTGATAGACTCCTCGTCCTCGTCATCGCGCTTCACCCTGACGCCCGTCTTCCTATCCCTGTTTCTCCTCTCAATGATCTTCGCCGGATCCGCCTCTCTGACAACTATCGCGCTCGGCTTAAGGGCCCTGATCACCTCGTAGGGAAGCCCGGGGAAGTAGCCTGCGGCAGACCGGACGGCGCAGTGCGTCTCTATTATGACGTCTCCACCGAGCTCCCAGATCTTCTTCGAGATGAGCCTGGCGACCTTCCTCTGCATGGATTGAGATTGATCTATGCTTATCTTGGTTCGGAGTTCGTCTCGATCCTCAGCGAGCCCCAGCCTCCTGGCCGCTGCGAGCATGAAGTCCCCGAAGTTGATTACATTGACGTCAACCTTCTTCTTCAAGAACTCGATGACTTTTCCCTTGCCGCAGCCTGGGACGCTTGTTAGAATGATTATCAAGTTCCTCACCGGACTTGGAGTACTCTCGGAGGGCCATCTAAAAATATGACCGCTTGTAGGGCTTTCAGATTGGCGATGCCCGCTGGGGTTGGGCTGACAGACGAGTAATCTTTATATGTCTGAACGATGAGTCCGTCTCGTCCCCCGCTCTCCGGAGGTCGATCGCTTGCGCAGGCCACTTGTCACCATATACCTTGTCCTGATCGGCGTCTTCCTCATCGTGGCTGCCCCCTTCTTCGTGATCCTAGCCTACCAGATGATAACGACGAGGCAGCTGAGCCTCCTGGACAACATGTTCTTGGTAGTGATCATATTCTGCTTCCCGATAGTCCTGCTGCTCGCCGTAGGCCTTCTCAGGCCGCAGATAAGGGAGCTCATGCGTAGAGGCGGGCTGTGAGAAACCCCCTCGCTTCGACGGGAAACCCAATTTAAACTCGGACTCCTACACCGTGTCAGGTGTTGCCTTGGCAAGGTCAGCTCTAGCGCTCCTATCGGGCGGCTTGGATTCGACGGTTGCTTTGTGGTGGGCGAGGGAACAGGACTACAAGTCTCTCGCCGCCTTGGCGTTCACCTATGGTTCGAGGGAGGAGGACGTCTCGGTCCAATGCTCAGCCAACATAGCAGCGAAAGCAGGGATACCGATAGAGGTCATCGAGCTGAGTGCTCTCCGTAGGATCGCGGCTGGATCATCGGCCCTGGTAGACAGGGAAAAAGTCCTTCCGAGGGGGCTCGCTGTACCAGACGAGGAGGGGACCGCGGCTGTCTGGGTACCTGCGAGGAACCTAGTCATGCTTTCGACTGCAGCGGCCTACGCCGAGGCGAGGGGGGAGGACTGCGATCTGATAGTTGGGTTCGATGAAGAGGAGGCCCGCACCTTTCCAGACAACAGCAGAAGGTTCGTCGACAATGTCAACAAGGCTCTGGAGGATGCTGTCTTCAGGAGGACAGTCAGGGTCGTTGCCCCCCTCATAGACATGTCGAAGAGGGAGATAGTCTCCCTCGGGGCGCGGATAGGGGCTCCGATGGAGCTGAGCAGCTCTTGCTACCAGCCGAGGGGATTCAGAGGAGACCGACCGGTGCATTGTGGGACGTGCCAGAGCTGTGTCTTGAGGAGGCAGGGATTCCTGGACGCAGGGGTCCCGGATCCAACGATATACGAAAGCTGATGGGAGTTGACGCAGTCGGGATACGTCTATGAGGTGTTTTCGAGCTATCAGGGCGAGGGTGCCTCGCTTCCGGGCAGCCTGATGGGCCGGCGACAGGTCTTTGTGAGACTGTGCGGCTGCAACCTCGCCCGGGGAGACATGGGAACCGAGGGGTGCGTCTTCTGCGACTCGCCCGGGGCGAAGTCTGAGAGGTGCAAATCTGCCTCGGTCGAGATCATTCCGGGCGGAGGCAGGGAGAGGGTTAGAAACCCCCTTGATGTCGAGGCGGTGTTAGACCGGATTCTGAGGCTACGGACGCCGGATCTACACTCGGTGAGCGTGACGGGCGGCGAACCCTTGGTTCAGGCGAGATTTGTTGGGAGGCTTGCAGGTATGGTTCGCAGCTTGGGGCTTAGAACCTACCTCGAGACGAACGGCTCGCTGCCTCGTGAGGTTTCACGTGTGGCCGGGCTTTTCGACTACGCCTGTGTCGATATCAAGGACAAGTCGGCGCGCGCCGCAGAGGACTGGCAAGCACTCGTGGAGCTTGAGGTCGAGTCGGCATCCATTCTCAAGGACGCGGGGTGCAGGACCTTCTGCAAGACGGTCGTAACAAGCCAGACCACCCCG
>CAYWSC010000160.1:0-4921 GCA_964460695.1 Hadarchaeota archaeon (SeqCode) | reverse complement strand
AGTACACAGTGCCAGTGCCAAAGATGCAGGCCCATCCCTGCCACGGAATCACCAGCCTCGGCTGCAGAACGAGGACAAAGGGCGTGTAGACAGCTACAGCTGTCCACACCGTTAGAAAGGTGAATAGGGTTTTGTCTCCAGATCTCTTGACGAGCATGTTCCAGAAGCTGTGGAAAAAGGCGGAGATGAGTACGAGGGAGAGGGGAAGAAGTATCATGCAGGATTTCACCTTTGCCTAGTTCTTGTCTATCCATAGTCACTCGAAGACTCTTTCCCTGCAGCCGAGCCCGGCTAGCATTTATATCGTTGGTCTTCCGGGCCGTGGCCCTGTAGGACAGTGGCAGGGATACGAGATGGATAGCTCTCCTTTCGGGCCGTCTGGGTCGAAGGCCGAATACCGGTGTGCTAGCCGGCGTTTGAAGGCCAGAAATGTCTCGGCCTTCACCCTGGCCGCCGGAGATGTAGTTCGCACCTCTTCAGGAAGTGCTCAGTGGCTCGAGTTCATCTTTGTAAAGAAGAATGGCGAGAGCTTTTCTCTCTACCTCCTGTGCAGGGAGTACCCGGGTCGGAACCCGGGTTCCAGCGACGCTGTGCTTAGATACATTGTGAGGGAAGAAGACCAAGAGGCGGTAGAATACCGTCATGTACTGACCGATACGGCAGTCCTGCCAAGTCTCGGAGCTTGGACTTACCTCTTGCCTAGGCCTGGTCCCAATTTCAGTGGCTTTCCAGAGCATGTGTCGCTCCTCGGGCACAAGTTCCGCCTGGTGTCGGTTGAAAGAGGTGGGGTAGAAGTTCCTTCCGCGCGGATCGTCCGGCTCCTACCCGAGGTCCTAGTAGGAGTCCCGCACAACTCGAGGACCAAGGACGATCGTCGCAGGTACGACGATACGGAATACGAGTACGTCAAACTCACGAAAGAGGACTTCGATAGGATGATTCAGAGCGGCCTCAACTGCTTCTTCGTCGACGAAGAGCAGCTCTCTTGGATCGAGAGGTCAGACGTCTTCTACTGGGGCGTTCCTGGAGATAGGATCAGGTTTCCGGAATTCCTCTACAGGAGTAACTACCTCGGTCCGAGGCTGTTTCTCGACGAGCCAGCGGTATGTACACGTGACCATGTGATAAGGCCCCGTCTAGAGAGGGATGTGGATTTCCGCCGGTCCATCTCTCCCCAGGTGGTTCTCGAGGAGTTCAAAAAGTACTTTTCGAGGTCAAGGGACGAAGCGTCCACCTTGCTGGCGAGGCAGCTGGCCTCCAGAGACGATATAGACTTGGGAGACATGCACATCGTCCAGACCAACCTGTATACCTGGGAGACCATGGTCAGCACCGCCCTCTATCAACTGGGCTCCTCTGATTCTCCGCCGCCTCGCGCATTCGTCTTCGAGCCGCCTGGAAGAGTGGGAACGCTGAGAACCCTGCCCGAGATTGACATGACGTATGGCTGCCAGATACCTCCCGATGACCCGAAGAACCTGATGTCCATAATTTGTGGCTTTCTACGGGGCGCGTCGAGGACAACAGGGAGGAGATGGGGCATAAGCATATACGGCCAAGTGGACAGGTCGGATGCCCCGTGGTTCATGACCCACGCCTACGATCTGGGTGCCGAGTACTTCTTCTTCTGGGACAGCTACTACTTGGCCTGCGTTCCCTTCGGAGAGTATCTCGCACTCTCCAAACACCTCAAGAACCACGTTGGACACCACCCGGATAGGAACCTCTCCCTTCTCAGGGAGTCCGCTGAGGTTGCTATCCTCCTTCCCCCGGGATACAACCTCGGGCATGTGGATCTCGGAAGGGGAAACCTTTGGGGGCTTGAGAGCCTCAATCTGGAGCGCCGAAACCACTTTGGAGTGCCGTACAGGAAGGTCATGTCGGCGTTCTTCCAGGAGGTCGAGAAGTGCATCAGGGAAGGTACTGGCTTTGACCTCATGTGGGATCTGGATGGGTTTGACCACTCGGGGTACAGGGAGGTTGTAAGGATCCTGGAGAATGGACAGGTCGAGGTAACCGGTCGAGAGGGATCCCAGCTTCTGAGCGGACCTAGAACACCGGCCCGACCCGGCGGAAGACCACCGGCCCTCTCCGTCGAGGTTGATCTAGACACCTCCAGACTCCCCACGCAGGTTACGTGCGAAGCGACCGTTAGGATGGGGTCGTCGCCGGTCTGGTACACGGCGGGAGCTGACAGGAACGGCGTCTACCACAACGATGCTGTCATGTGGGAGCTATTCGGGCCCGAGGAGTGGGACTACAGATTTCTCAACGCGCCTGGAAACCAGGAGGCTGAGAACCAGAGGGGAGCAATAATCAGGAGGATCAGCTTCCAGGTCCAGCGGTCGGGTGTTTACCGACTGAGAGCGGCTACGGTTGACCTGTGTGGGCGGAGCGCGGTCGTTTGGAAGACGATCAAACTGGGAAGCTAGGACAGGAACCGGGAAGGCTTTCCGCCATAAGGGACTTCTTCGCCCTCAGGAGAAACATCGTTGTCCTCTCAGCTGCGACCCTTCTCTTGGGCCTTGGCGAAGAGATGTGGAGCAAGTTCATCCCGAAGTACTTGGAGGCACTCGGAGCAGGCGTCTTCGCCATAGGCCTTTTCGGAACGGTCGAGGATCTTATTGACGCGACGTACCAGTTCCCCGGCGGGCTGATATCAGACAGGGTAGGACGGAAGAGGTCACTTGTCTTATTCGGGCTCGTCGGTGTGGCTGGCTACACGGTCTATCTCATTGCGGGAACCTGGGTGGTCGTGTTCCTAGGACTCTTCCTGGTCATGGCCTCCAGTCTCTCGCAGCCGGTCATCTTCGCCCTGATAGGGGACAGCCTTCCCAAGCACAGACGGGCCATGGGATTCAGCGTCCAGTCGATCCTGAAGAGAATTCCAAGGGCAATCTCCCCTCCGATCGGCGGCCTGATAATCCTCTACCTGGGAGTCGTTAGAGGAGTCAAGGCAGCCCTCCTTCTAACAATCTTCCTCGGACTGACCGCGGTGTACCTTCAATACAGGGGATACGTCGAGACCCTAAAGCCGGAGAAGCGACGAAGCCTCTCTCCCAGGGAGGCGTTCAGGCGCATGAGTAGCCCGCTAAGGTGGCTCCTAGTTTCCGACTGCTTGGCTAGAATGGGACAACACATCACCAAGATGTACGCCATTCTCTACGCCATGAACGTGATAGGAATTACCTCGGTCAACTTTGGCCTCCTTGTCTCGGTTCAGACGGTTGCCTCGATGCTCGTCTACATCCCGATAGCTAGGCTCTCCGACACGAGAAGGAGAAAACCATACGTCGCAATCACATTCCTCTTCTTCGCCCTTTATCCCCTCCTAATCGGGATCTCGAAGAACTACCTCATGTTGCTCCTAGCATACGTCGTCGCCGGCCTGAGAGAGGCGGGAGAGCCATCTCGCAAGGCGATGATAGTAGATCTGGCCGGAGAGAGCAGCCGCGGCTCGGAGGTTGGGTTGTACTACTCAATCCGGGGCTTCGTAGTGATGCCAGGCTCCCTCATAGGGGCGGCGTTGTGGAGTTCAAGTCCCATATTGCCTTTCCTGGTGGGTTCCTCCATCGCCTGGGCCGGACTTGTCATTTTCCTCATCCGTCTCAAGTCCAATCCATAGACCGAATTGTCACAAGGCCCACCGGATACCTTTAAGAAACGTCTATGAGCCGGTCCAAGGTTCAAAGGGGCTGCTCCGTGTCCGGTGGTCAAAACAGGCGTTCGTACGTTCTTGGAGTCGCGAACGGCGCGCTTTTCAACTTCGGGGCGGTCTTCATAGACCCCTCGACGATCCTCGCCCTCTTCATATCCAGCCTGACTGGCTCTGACACTCTGGTAGGCCTACTCGCCGCAGCCGGCGCTGTCGGCAGGATCCTGCCCCAGATCGTCGTGGCTGGATGGACCGCTTCCGCCGGAAGGAAGATTAGGATCTACCACCTCTCCTTCGTGCTACGAGCGATCGCCCTGGTTCCCCTCGTCTTGCTAGTTCCATGGGCGTCGTCCCGCCCGGTCCTAGGGGCGGCCGTTGTAGTCGGGCTTTACACACTATTCTCCTTCGGAGGCGGGATCGCCGTCATCCCCTTCATGGAGATCATCGGCACCCTCTTTCGCCCATCTAGAAGATCCACCTTCTTTGCCCTGAGGGCCTTCCTCGGCGGCGTCCTAGGTATGGGAGGTGGATACCTCGTCAGAATAGTCCTATCTCCCTCAAGTGGCCTTGGATTTCCGCAGAACTATCAGTTGCTCTTCGGACTAGGTGCTACGTTCTCCATTCTCGCGATGCTGTGCTTCTCGGTGGTCAGAGAGCCGGTGACGGTGGAGAAGGAGGAGAAGGTATCGGTTTGGAGAACCCTTGAAAGTGCAAGGAGGATCGTGGGTCGCGACGCGGTCTTCAGGAAATACCTGGCCATCAGGGGGTTCGTCGCCTTCACGGGGATATCCGCCCCCTTCTACGTCCTCCACGCCACCCAGTCCGTCGAGATGCCCGAGTCGATGGTGGGTGTTCTAATAACCGTCATGGTCGGCGGGAGAATCGCGTCCAACCTCATTTGGGGACGTCTGGGTGACGAGAAAGGGACAAGGCTGATAATCATTGGCGCGCTAATCTTCTTGATAGGGGCCCCGGCATCTGCAATCCTCGCTTCTGTGGATCACTTCTACCTCCTCGTCGGAGCTGCCTTCCTTTTGCTCGGCTTGACGAACGGTGGGCTGTACATTGGTCTGACAAACTACCTTCTCGATCATTGCCCCGCAGGCGATAGACCTGTCTACATGGCCGTGACGAACATGCTCGTGGGAGTTCTTGCAACCTCTCCGCTTTTAGGCGGGATCGTGGCCGAGAGGTACGGGTACGAGCCCCTTTTCATACTATCCATTTTTTCGTCCGCCGCTGCGCTCTTGCTCTCGATCGGTCTCC
>CAYWSC010000159.1:0-4934 GCA_964460695.1 Hadarchaeota archaeon (SeqCode) | reverse complement strand
TAGAAGCTCGACTCGTCGAAGGCGGAGAGGGCCTCTTCGAGCCTCTCCCTAGACGTGTTGATATAGTTCTGGATGGTCGGGAGTTGGGCAGGGTCTATGTCCGGCGAGGTGCTGAGGTTTAAGGCCTCCGAGAGGGACAGATTGGCCTGCGCTATGTCCTCAAGACACTGATGTCTCATGACCTCCAGATACTTCTCGGTGGCCGGGGGAGTCGTTGGGAAGGGCGCTCTTGGAAAGGACAGCGAGGTGAACCACGGAACGGCCTCGCGTATGTCTGAGACCTCTATGACGGTGAGGTTCCACCTCTCCGCCGCCAGCTGAGTCACGTTCACCGGCTCGAACGTGGTTGAATTGTAGGTCAGGGCCTGGCCCTCAGGTATGAGAAAGTACTTCGCCCCCCACTCAGCCGCAGCGTGGGCCTTCTCGGCTATTCCGCCCACCACGCCGACCGAGCCGTCGGGAGAGATCATGCCGGTCATCATCACGTCGTCCCTGAGGTTGACCCCCTCGAGTAGGGCTATCATAGCAATGGTTATCGCTGCACCCGCGCTCGGCCCGCCTATGATGGTGGAGTTCGCATACAGTGTGAGGAGGAAATCGTACTTCGAGGTGTCCGCCTGGGTAAGCTCGCCCGCCACCATGGCGGCTATCCGGGCAGATCCCTGCATGTCCATCTCGGTGAGTGAACGGGTGTTGAGGAAGATCTCCCCGGTTCCAGGGTACATCAGCTTGACGTTGAGGCGCACCACCACGCCGTAGGTTGCACCCGTCGTCTCGTTCTGGGAGACCGCGGGGAGCATTATGTCCAACTGGGTGATGTTCTCGGCGAATCCCGTACCGAGGAAAAGCAAGACGAATAGAAGCGGCAGCTTTCTCATTGCGGCGGGCCTCCGTCACCTGCGGTGGCAGGGACAATAAAGAGTTTTCCCCGAGGTGTGGGAGGCAGGCTGGGTAGGGACTTCACAGGCACTGTGCTTTGAGGCCTTGCGGGACCCTGCAGAGGTAGACCTGGGGCGTTCCCTCCCTATCCGAGTTGAAGAGGATCATCGACCCGTCGGGGCTCCAGCTTGGATGGGGATGCGTCCACTGGGGGTGAGAATTAGAGCTCCTCGGATTGCATAGCTTTCTCGCCCGTCCGCTCTCCACGTCAACCAGGTACATCCCGGTGTCGGGGTTGAACGTGTCGGAACACAACATCTCGCCATCGGGGCTGGCCCCTGCATGCCAAAACGCGTGCTCCTCGGTCAACAGTTCGGCTCCGCCGTCGATGTCTATGAGTACTATCCCCCTGTGGGGATGCTGGAGGGTACTGACAACCAAGTCTCTGCCCGGTAGCCAGACGAAGTGGGAGGGCGGCCCGAAGCGGTCGTCGTAGAGCACTCTTGCATCGGATCCGCTGCAGTCGACGCACCATATCCGGGGGCTCCCCGCTGGGCCGGTGTCGTGGAAGATGATTCTCTTCGACGAAGAAGGCTCCAGCTGTAGGTGGCCGATCGGAGAGGGATGTCGGTACACCACCTCCGAGCTTTTCTTCTTCACGTCGATCATAGAGACGATGCCCTCTCCCTCACTGTTGCAGTACGAACAGATCCGTGAGCCGTCTTTGCTGACGGAGATGATGGAGTGGGGCAGATCCGAGACCACCACCTCCTCCTCTTCAAACGTGTCGACAGAGACCTCGAAGATCCTCCTTCCACAGGCGTAGAAGACGGAGCGCTCGACGGGGCTGCAGGTCATCCAGCCCACACCCTCCCTGTCGGTTAGCTGCCTGAGCCTCAGCCCATCGGTCGAGACTGCGAATATGTCCCTGGGAGAGTCCCTAGAGGGCAGCCTGTTAGAGTAGAAGACGGCGTCCCTGGAGTCGAAGGTGAAGCATCTGGAGTGCATGTAGACATGGGTGTTTATGGTTGGAAAGCCACTGAGCCTGATCAAGGTGACTCCTGTCTCCTCATCTTGGAGGATTCTCCTCTCGCTGCCGTAGCATGCACCCTTAGCCATGGGTACCGCAGCGAAAGGGCAGGTCTAAAATATCGATTCCTCTGGACGGATTCGGGCCTGTTACGGAGCCGTTGATCCCATCGAACAACGGTGGCCTACAGCCCCGCGAGCCGGCAGCACTTGAAGTGCGTCCACCTTTCTTGTCCCAGAGGGGAGGCGCTGTGAGCCAAGCCTGTCTGCCGGCTTCCGAATCTTCGCCTGCGCAGGCGGACTCAGGCATATATGGTTTCTTGGGCTCCGGGAGTTGTCCAGCCGCACAGCTCCTTAAGGCGCCTGACAAAGTATCTGAAGTTGTTTAGGGGAACGTCCGGCGGAACGGCGTGATCGACCCCTGGGAAGAACCCCCTCCTCCTGAGCAGCGGGGGAACCTTGTAGTCGACCTCCTCATCGATCTCCCTGAAGCTCCGGGCAAGCATCCTCTTATCGATTCCCCCCATCATGACGAGGCGTGGGTGCCGGCGGCCAAGCCTGACCACGTCCATCCCAGCCGCCACTTCGCAGGGCGTGACGCCGTTTATCCCACAGTCCTCCCAGACAGGTATGAGCGACTCGATGTCCCCGTCGCTGTCGATGAACACGACTGCGACTCCGTGGCCGAGGAAGAACCTGGAGAACTCCCTATACGCCTCACCCATGAAGTCCTTAACGGCATCCGGCCCAATCATCGGTCCGTTCTTGTAGGCCATGTCCTCCGAGATGATGACGTAGTCAAGCTCGACCGAGTCCAGCGCCCTGTGCAAAACCCTTGTCTGGAAGTCGACGCACAGATCGATTATGTCCCGCAGCAGCTCTCGATCCCTGTATATCCCCGTGGCGATCCCTTTGAGCCCTATCATATCCCTGGTCCACCAGAAGGGGCCTCTTATCGTCATGCCAAGGGGGTAGCTTCTATCCTTGTACTCCCTGGCGAGGCGGTCCCAGTCCTTGGGGTAGCGAGCGGGATCGTCCGGATCGTACCTCCTCTTGATCTTTGCAAAGTCGTCTCCGCTCTTGACGGGGAAGTCTATGAAGACCCTCGTGGCGAAGCCGCTCCACCCCTCTCTCCAGTCATGCTGGAACCCCATCTGGGTGATGCCCAAACAATCCACCCAGACCCTGTATCTGGAGTCCTCCTTGAGCAGCTTGTGCTCGAAGGGAGGGGACGGACCTATGTTGATGGACAATGGGTCGGGCTTCCACTCGAAACCCTCACCGGGGAAGGATGCAATGCTTCGGCTCGAGATCGTGCAGCCGGCGTAGCCTAGGTACTCTGAGAGATCCGCGTCCGGGGGCATCCCCTGTTTGATCCACGCCGTCCGTGTGAGCGGTCGCGGTCCTCCCACTGCGAGTGGTATCTTATCGGGATTTCCGAAGCTTGCTACCTGGAGAAACCTTTCCCTTGGGTTCAACTTCTCTCCTTACCGAGCATCGCTGTAGACCCGCTCATAAATGACGTCCCTGCGGTGCAAGGCAGGATCCATCGAGGAGGGGACCTTGAGAAGCTCCGACATGGACATGATATTTCAAGTCTCCTCCTCACGGGCGACTGGTGGTCTCTTGGAGGATAGGTTCTCGGCTGGCCTGTGGGTTTTTGCTGCGCCTGTGGATCGCTTCAATCCTGGGGGATACGCCCCGGAGATTCCCCCTGTCGATCAGATCCATCTGGCGGGGAGGGTAGATGGCCTAAGCGGCTTGGAGCTTCACTGGCCCACCGACTTCAACGGATCTTCTTGGGAGCTTTCAACAAGAATCCTCGACGAGAACGTGGAGAAAATCAGATCGGCTCTAAGGGAGGAAGACTTGACTCCGACCTGTCTCAACGTCAACACCTTCGGCTTCAGAGAATGGCGGATGGGGGCCTTCACCCACCCGGACGAGAGGCTCAGGGCAAGGGCCGTGGAGTGCGCGAAGATGGCGGTCGAGGTTGCTAGAATGATAGGGTGCCCCACTGTCGGCCTGTGGCTTGGTGCAGACGGATTTGACTATCCGTTCCAGGTCGACTACCACGGCCAGTGGAGCAGGCTCCTATCCTCGATCGAGCAGGTTGCCTCCTTTGCCGGAGAGGTGAAGGTGTCCATAGAGTACAAGCTGAAGGAGCCGAGAACCCATATGCAGGTGGCGACGGTGGGCAAGGCTCTGTACATATGCCACAAGCTCGGCCTGGAGAACCTGGGAGTCACACTGGACTTTGGACACGCCTTGATGGCCTACGAGAATCCCGCTGAGTCTGCAGCCCTGCTGGCGGCAGAGGGGAAGCTTTTCAACGTCCACATGAACGACGCCTACGGGTACTGGGACGACGACATGGTTGTCGGGGTGCTCAACCCCTGGGAGACGCTGGAGTTCCTCTACTACACCGCTAGGGAGGGCTACGACGGGTACTACTCTCTCGACATATATCCGTACAGGGAGGATCCGGTCAGAGCAGCCCAGATGAGCATAGACAACCTTAGAAGCCTCATGGAGAAGGCGCGGAGAATAGACAGGGCAGAGCTGGAGCGAGCACAAGTCAAGATGGATGCCCTGAAGGCCTTCGAAGCCGTCCGCGGTGTCATGTACGACTGAGAACAAGTGATAGAGTTGGAGCTGGTAGTCGCGGAGACTGACCTCAACAAAGAGCTTAAGGCTTTCCTCGAACGGACGTGCCCGAGGAGCGAGCTTCTCCCGGATGCGTGGAGGCGGGCCGACCCACAGAGCGGCTGGATGGTCGTCAGGGGAAGCAACAGGCTGGAGGGCGCCTGCTCGTTCATCCTCCTCGAAGAGATGGGGAGGATCGACCTGATCTGCACCTCCCAGACTCCGTCCCGGGCAGCGCTCCTCGACAGTGCCTTGAAGAGGACGAGGACGGCGGGAAAGAGGAGGCTCGTCGTTGCTGGCGTTGACAGCCGTTGGCTCGACATGAGGAGATTCCTAGAGCAGAGGGGGCTTAGGCCTGTCAACGACTACATAAAGATGGA
>CAYWSC010000158.1:2842-4937 GCA_964460695.1 Hadarchaeota archaeon (SeqCode) | reverse complement strand
CCAGGATCGGTGGAGATGACGTGTGGCTCGCCGAGCCCGGCGAAGTGGTGCGCTACATCCTTGAGAGGAGGAGGACAGGTGACTCGCAATAGGGCAAAGTTCGGTGCAGATGCCTACTCTGGGATAGGTGGAAGCCTTCCCAACCCCTTTCCCCGGATTATGGGCAAGAACTGCCTCAGGTACCTAAGGGAGGTTGTCGACAGCGGACTGACCTCCGACATGGTCTCCAGGTTCGAGAAGGCATTCGCCGAGAAGCTGGGTGTGAAGCACTGCATAGCCACCCCGGGATGCACCCCGGCACTGGCAGTCCTCGCCGCCTCCCTGGGCTTCGAACCGGGAGACGAGGTGATCGTCAGCCCCATAACGGACTATGGGACTATCCAGGGACTCGTCAGGGAGAACCTCATACCCGTGTTCGCCGATACTTCTCCCGGAACGGTAAATCTCAGTGCGGAGACCATAGAGCCCCTCATAACGGACAGGACGAGGGCCATACTCGTCGTCCACATGACCGGGATCATCTGCGACATGGATCCGATAAACGAGCTCGCCAAGGAGCACGGCCTCTTCGTCTACGAGGATGCATGCCAGGCGGTCATGGGGAGGTACAAGGGGCGACTCGCCGGTACGCTTGCAGACGCCGCCACCTTTTCCTTTGACGCCGAGAAGACGATGGGGTCGGATGTAGGCGGATGCGTGGTGACCAATGACGACGAGCTTGCGGAGAGGATGAGGTTCATCGGCCAGAGCAGGGGCGCGGTCCAGGAGGAACACTTCGGAAGGAGACACGTAGAGCCCGGGTATGCGTACAGGATGACGCAGTGCACGGCGGCAATCTGCCTGGCTCAGCTCGAAGAGATAGACAGGTGGGTCGCCCAGAGGGACAGAATGGCCAGACTCCTCTCCAAACTCGTCGCGGAGATACCTGGGATAGAACCCCTCCCAATCCCAGACTACCTCGACGTCTACTCTTGCTGGATGTTCAGCATCAGCATAGACCCCGAGATGTTTAGATGCAGCCCCGAAGAGTTCGCCGCCCAGATGGAGAGAGGGGGAATACCCGGGGCGGGCCTCGGCAAGTACTACCTGATGCCCGAGGCATGCACCTTCCTGCAGAAGATGGCCAAGGAAAAGACCTATCCATACTCCACCCCGCCAGCGAGCCACGAGTACACCTACGGAGCGGACTCCTGCCCAACGGCCAGAGACTTCCTTAAGACCTGGATTAGATGGTCGACCTTCTGCGAGAAATACACAGAAGGCGATTGCGAGAGGGCCGCACGGATCATTGAGCAGGTCGCGCGGAGAAACAGGAGGTAGAGGCGATTACACTCAGGCTGACTGGTCGATACTACAGGACGGTTCCTTTCACCATGCCCGGGTACGTCTACGAGGAGGTCGAGCTCGACGAAGACAGAACTGCCTTCATCGTCATGCACTCCTGGAACATAGGCTGCGCCGACGGGCCGAAGCTTGACCCCAATTTCTGGGTCGGCATGGGATTCCCCGAGACCTTTGCCGAGGCGGAGAGGATAATGAGACAGGTAATCCTCCCCTCTCTCAGGGCTGCAAGAGACGCAGGCGTGTTTGTCTGCCATGTCGAGGCAAAGGCCATATGCGACAGGCGCAGAGGAGCGGGCCCAGGCCAAGCGGAGGGGAAGGGACAGACAGATCCAAAGCCAGGGTGGCGCAGAAGGATCGCGGAGCGCTCCCATGGAGAGGACTATGAGAGCCGCTCGCCCCTGGCGGAGCTGGACAGGTGCAGCATCCTCGAACCTTTGAACGGCGAACCCCTAGTCTGCCAGACCCAGGAGCTTCACAAGGTTCTCGAGGAGAGAGAGATCGAGAACCTCATCTACACCGGGTTTGCCACCGACATGTGTATACTCAGGGCGCCCGGAGGAATCGAAGAGATGGCTCCCCTGGACTACCGACTGTTTCTCATGAGGGATGCGACCCTCGGAGTCGAGTGCCCAGATACCTTCGCGGAGAGGCTGGCGACCCGTTGGGCCATCAGGTACTTCGAGACTCACTTTGGGGACACGGTTACCTCCCGCGACTTCATAAAGGCGTGTCGCCTCGTCTAGGTGTAGAG
>CAYWSC010000158.1:0-2742 GCA_964460695.1 Hadarchaeota archaeon (SeqCode) | reverse complement strand
GGCCTCATCTTCTTCCTCTACTTCGTCGGGTCCGAATGGCTGATGGGCGCAACCGTCGGCAAGAAGCTTCTATCTCTGAGAGTGGCCTCGGTACCTGACGGTGGCAAGCCATCTCCGCTCAATGCCCTGGTGAGGAACATCTCGAAGCTCCACTGGGTTCTCCTCCTTCTAGACCTCCTTGGCGGCATGGTGCTGGAGGGCGACCCTAGGCAGAAGTTCAGCGATAGAATAGCCAACACCGTCGTATACCGGCCTTCGGCAGATCCCTCCAGCCCCTACTCCCAGCCCAAGGTCGCACCCACAGGCGGGACTCCGATACCGCCGCCTTCCACCCCTTCGCCTCCGTCGCCTTCCAGCCAGGAAGGCGCAGAAGCCGGATCCACAGAGGGTAGGCGGTTCTGCAGGTACTGCGGAGCAGAGGTCAAGCCCGACGCTGTGTTCTGTGAGAAGTGCGGTAGGAAGTTGTAGCCAACTACAGCTTCTTCTCCATAACCCAGTAGTGCCGGATGCCAACTATCCCGGGCACCTGGGAGTAGAAGAAGAGATGGCCCGTCCAGGGAATTATGGCCCTGGAGATCCCCAGCTTCCTCATCGAGTCAAGCGTCTTGAAGAGAAGGACGGACCCCAGGCCCATCTTCCTCTTCTCCTCCACCACGCCCATAGGGCCGAACCAGTGGTACTCCAGCGAGCCGTACACCGAGAAGCCGACCACGCCCTCCGAGTCCTCTGCCAGCCACACGCCCGCCCCGACCTGCCCCACGGCTCGTGACGCCTCGTATGACCAGCAGGATCCGAAGTGGTTCTTGACCCAGTCCGCCACCTCCTCCTTCTCCTCTTTCGAGGCCAGCCTGAAGCTGAAGCCCCTGTCGACGAGAGATTTCTCCAGGGATGCAATCCTCCTCGGGACCCTGAAGGCGGAGAGGTCGATGACGTAGTCGACACACTGGCCGGCCCTCGTGAAGCCCTCAGAAAGAAGGAAGTCCAGCAGGTCCTCGTACCTCAGATCGACGCCTGGGACGAGGTGCCAGCTGGCAAAGTTCGAGTACAACAGCCTCTCCGAGCCCTCGTCCCTCATCCTCTCCTCGACCTTCTCAAGGAGGGTGTGAAGCAGGGAGGTGTCGAAGGGGGAGGCGCATATAAACTTGAGGTATCCGGACTTGTCTCCCAGCTTGTCCTCTGGGAACCTTCGGTACCTCGCCGCCAGCACGGCGCCCTTGAGAACTCCGTCTTCGCTCGCTACGAGAAGGTCGTTGGGTAGAAAGTTGGGATCCTCAAGGGTGAGCCTCCTCAGAGTCTTGACAGAGATCTCGTGAAGCGGAAAACACGACTGAACAAGGTCCGCCATCCGTGGAAGTATAGATTCGTCGTAGGTCTTGAATTCCATTTTCCCTCGACCTGGTGAGTGGGGCCGCCCGGATTTGAACCGGAGTCACCAGCACCCCATTCCAGCCAAGGAGGCAGCTGGGAGGATGGACCAAGCTACCCTACGGCCCCGTGTGCAGAGCTACAGCTCCGTGAGCGTCTAATAAATAACACTTCTGCCTTCCCCCTGCATCCATATATAAGGCTGGGAGAGATGCAGTCTCGATGCACGAGCTCTCCGCGGCCACCGCGATTCTGAGAACCGTCCTCAGGGTTGCCGAGGAGAACGGAGCCGAGGTGATACGAGAGGTCAAACTCCAGATCGGAGAGCTGACGCTCCTCAACCCCGAACAGCTCACCTTCTGCTTCGACATTGCCTCGAGGGGTACCGCGGCAGAGGGCGCGAGCCTCGAAATTGACAAGGTTCCCGCCGTGCTTAGATGCCAGGACTGCGGAAGAGAGATGGAGTGGAGGTCCCTTGACGACGACCCAGCTCTGCACCTTATCTCTCCAAAGCTCGTCTGCAAGTGCGGAAGCACCCGGATCAAGGTGGTCTCCGGCAGGGAGATGAAGATAGTAAGCATGAAGGTGGAGCAGCGGCAAGCCGACGGGACCCTTCCAACGCGAAAAGAGTAACTTGGGTCGAAACCCCGCTTGCGCTAGGGGTAACGCGTCCCGTCCAGACCGTCCTCCACCGCCTCCTCCATCCGGCCGATATGCTTTGCCACATCAGGGAACTTCCGTACCAGCTCCTCGTCGGCCGTGAAGAGGACCGTTCCCAAATGGCGGGCCAAGGCCACGTAGCTTGAGTCATAGACCGTGATACCCTTTCCGTAGCTGATGCGCGCTGAGCGCTCCAGAACGCCTTCCGCGGGCTCCCAGAGATCGAACCCGTACTTGCAGAGAGACCTAGACGCGAGGGCAAGTTCATCCTCGTCGAACAACCCGCTGGCCCAAAGAGCGTTAAGGGTCTCGTATAGAAGCACGGAGGGGGCTGATAGGACCAGCCTGTCCGTGGCGAAGGCATCTCTTAGGCGTCTTGCATTCTCCGAGTGTTCCTCTTCTAGGAACCACTTTGCCACCACTGAGGCATCTACTACGGCCTTCGGTCTCTCCAAGTCCTGATCACCCTGGCGCTATCCCAGCCGTCTGGAGCCTTCCTTCTGAGTCTCTCGTTGATGAGAATGGCTTCGACTCTGTCGTTCTCGGAGTACCCTTCGAGTTTTCGTCCTATTGCCTGCCTGACGAAGGCACTCCAGTTTACGTCAAGTCTGTCCATTTTCTCTTTCATCCATCTGGGGATGGATATGCTCGTCCTGACCATCTTGTGCGAATCAGAACTCATTGATATTACAATATTACGGTATTACTTAAACATAT
>CAYWSC010000157.1:0-4942 GCA_964460695.1 Hadarchaeota archaeon (SeqCode) | reverse complement strand
GTCGTCCAAGTTTGGCACCGAACTCTTGGGTGGGTCCCGCGCAGTTGTCCTCCTCCTGATCTCGCTCTCTATCTTTTCAAGGAAGATGTCAAGTGGAATGCCCCCTATGTCCGCTGCCTTTCGAAGAGTCGTCTGGTCTGCCATTGCCCTTCGCGCAAGCGGATTCTTGGGGATGGTGTAACGAGGGGACAGCTTCGGAAGGAAGTCTAAGAGGAACGGGTGCGCCTCGATGACTTCTGCTATCTTTCGGTCGGGATCTAGTTGGTACGCCGTAAAGGGCTTGGTTTCGTCCATCAGGTCGCCTGTTAACGCTGTTACTTAAAAAACTTGCTCCCCGTGAGCTATCGTGCGGCGATCAGGCAAAGAGATGGGCGATGCTAGGAAGACAGCGAGCAGCAGGCTCGTCGGAAGGGCTATCGTTATCGGCAGCTCTGAGATCGAGACGGTGTAGGCGAGGTCGTCGAGATAGGCGGTTGCCTGATGTCCGCCGACAGGAATGTTCAGCATGCCGAACAACGCGAAAGTTGCATTCCCGTCTGGATCGACAGTAAGGAAGACTTCGCCCCCGGGCTCTATCCTTCCGGAGAAGATCCTTGTAGATGGGTCGTATTCTATGTTCCACCTGTAGACCGTTGAGTTGGGAAAGAGGATGGGGTTGTCCTGTGACTCTCCCCCCAGGCCTTGGGGCGTGTGGTAGATCAACCTAAACTGGTGTCCTATCCTACTTGGCCCCTCCATCACGAAGCCCAAGAAGCTCGACGGGGGCCAGCCAAGGTCTTTGGGATCAAACCAGCCAACGAGAAAACCGCTGTCGGATGATGCTTGCATTAGTGTCATCACGCCGCTCGCCACTAGCCGGTCCTCCAGTGTCAAGACGCCTACCTCGTCTGCGTAGAAGGCCGGCCTGTCAGAGCGCCAGATGATTCCTCCTATTTCCCCTTCTTGGGAGCCGGAGAAATTTGTCTCAGAGTAGCCGAAGTCCTGGGTTCCCTGTAGGAGGCAGTCTCTGAAGGAGGCTCTGTTGCCGCACCCCTCCCACCCTGGATCCGTGCTGAAATTCAGCACCAGGCCGTCGAGGGCTAGGTCGTCTATGTAGAGGCGTTGGAACCCGCCGGGCTCCTGCAGGTTGAAGATCCCAAATCTGTCAAAGATTGCTCCATCCTCCCTGTGGCCGGGAAGGAGCCTCAAAGTCGTTCGCTTTCCCTCTATTGTTAGAGTGACAGAGCCAGTTTCGTTGCCTTGGGCCGGGTCATAATGGATCTTCCAGGCGGTCGGCTTGCCGGGGACGAGGGATACTTCGGTGCCGAGTCCCTGGGCCCTCCACGTCTGGGTGGTGTAGCACAGGTAGACGTTCCTACCGTCAAGCCTGAAGCCGAGAAAGCTGAAGGGCCTCCACCCCTGTCTGCGGTGGTTGAACCAGCCGATGAAGCATCCGCCGTCCATATCTTTGACTAGAACGATCCTCCCACTGGCATCCAACGTATCGTCTAGGGTCTTCTCCTCGATGGGGGTGGCGTAGTACGCTGGTGTGACCGACCGTGAGATTTGTCCGCCAACCTCACCCACCTGTCCGCCGCAGTAGTCGGTTTCGCTGTATCCGAAGTCCTGAATGACTTCTTTGCAGCCTGGAGAGTACCTGTTGCCCATTCCGATCCAGTTAGGCTCAGTCGTGAAGTTCTCGGTGCGCAGAATACTGCAGTTGGTCGAGGGGCAGCTCGCTGCGAGCAGGACGGGCAACAGGATCAGCAAGGGGAGGTCTATGGGCTTCAACTCTGCTTCACGCCACCTTCGCCCAACTGTTTTCTCCCGGCTCTTCTTGGCCGATGCCTGAAAGCATGCCGAGGATAAGCAGATCCCTCCCTACGAGCCCCTTGCTTCTTGGGCCGAGGCTGAGCAGGGCGTAGAACTGCTCCACGCCGCTTCCAAACTTGTCAAGCGGACACCAGCCCCACCTGATGATGGTCTCGGCCTGATGCAGAGGGAAGTAGTAGAAATGGTTCGAGTTGTAGGGAATAGGCACCCAGTTGTGGGCCCTGAAACGAGCCTCGGCCTGCAGGGCTAGCCGAAGGTCCTCTAGGCTTCCGTTCCACACATAGGGGAAGAGCCGCCATATGCAGGCGTAGATATCCCCCTGCATCCGTTTCAGGTCGAACTTGGCTCGTATGAACCGGATCAGCCTCTCGGCGAAGGAGGAGTTCCTCGTGTAGAACGAGTGAAAGATAACCTGAGACCCAAAGGTCGGGCTGGATGGAATATGGCCATCCAGGAACCAATTATACATCTTCTCCAGCGATCTTAGGTACCTTTCCTCGCCCGTCATGTTGTGCAGGAGGTACACCGACCTGGCGAAGAAGCTATTCAGCAGGTAGCCATGCCAGCCCAGTGCGGTGGCATTGAAACGGGCCTCCGTCCCGTCCATCCTGAAGACGTATGGAATCCTGCCATCGGGAGCCTGGTGGGCCAGCACGTTCTCCACGATCCTGGAGCACCTAGAGACGATTTGTTGTCGCAGGGTCTGGTTCTGGGTGAGGAAGGCGCACCCCATCATTGGAGTGACCCACCAGAACTCTGACAGATCTGTGTACGCATCGGGGCTGGGCGGGACGATCTGCATCCCGTCCCCGTACTCTCCGTTCCAGTCTCCCACCGACCACACTCCATCGCATCTCTTGACGTAGAGGTGGAGATGGATCAGCCGTGGATCTGAGTTGAGCTTCAAGAGGGTCCTGCTGAACCTTTCGAGCACGGAGACGGCCTCCTCATCTTTGAAATACCAGGCAGCTGGCAGCATCATGTACATGGCCTCCTCTCCCCCGTGCTGTGCACTGCTCTCCCCTGCAGGTCCCCCCTTGAACGTACAGCCTGCCAACCTGTGCGTATCGGGCTCCAGTCTTCCAGTCCTTCTGTCGTAGTGGTGCAGTCCGATCAATCCGTCGCCAGGATCCAGATATCTCGGTATGGCTTGAGCCACCCTTCTCAGGAAGCCACCGACCCAAGGCTCCCGGCTGCCGAAATAGTACATCCAGAAGGACTCTAGTCCCTCTCCAATCTCGTTGTTTCCTAGGGTGAAGTCCAGATCGCTCGAGCTGGGAACGGACCTATCTACGAGGTTTATGTACTCAAAGGGGATGCCAGTCTCCTGGTGGATGAACATTGGGTCGGCCCTCTCGAGGAGGGTCCGGTTTATCGCCTGGGCTAGAAGCGGGGGGCAGACGTGCACAGACACCTTTTCCCGGACGAAGGCTATTGCTCTCAGTTCTATCGAGTAGTTTTTTCCGTCCCTTCTCTGGAGAGTCCTGAAGACGAGCTTTCCTATGTGGTCAAAGTCCACCATGGAAGAAACCAGGTTTCTGGGCTTTAGGCCTCCCCAGAGACCGCCCCACGACCTCCTCGATGTCTTCTCGAGTAGGTTGTTGAAGTCCCATTTCTGAATATGATCTGACTCGAGTTCCGCCTTGACCCAGACCGATCCTCCCTCCTCATCGACGAGTCCTACCGACAGTTCTGGGCACATCGGAGCCCGTATCTGGAGCTCAGCGTAGTGGAACGTCGACAGATTCAGCGGCTCGGCAAAGGCGAGTTCGAACTGGAGAAGCGGCACCCGGCTTTCGTTCCGGAGAACCGTTACGTTGAGGCCCCCGTCTTCCAGGAAGGATGGCCTGCATATCTCTGGGCGGTCAGTCGAGAACGAAAGCTCGGATAGGTTGAGAAGGTATCTCAGCGCTGGATAGGTCTTGTTGAAAACCACGAAGATGTTGGTGCTTGCGTCTTGGATCTTATAGCCCTTTTTCTCTAGGTGGATAGTTGCTACATGGACCCCGGCGGCGATGTTCCTGAGGACGGCTACGTATGCCCCGTCTCGTTCTTCTAGATCTAACTTCCCCCCTTCAATGGCTATCCAACCGGAGGCTCTTCGAATCGGCTTGCCCTCCTTGTCGGTGAGCAGGATGGTGAGGTTTGCCTCTCCGACGAAGTCCGGGATCGAGAGGTTTGTCCTTGCCAGGGACACGAATCCCTCTTTCGGCCGAATGGCCGGCTTGGTGGCGAGGAGGATGACTAGGATGGCGCAGACAAGCAGGGCGGCGAGGCCAACCACTCTGGAAGTCCCTAAGAGTCGCATAGGACCCGGAGGAGATCTACCTCGACTCTGATAAGGATTGCTGATCTATCTTTCGGGCGGCTTTCCCTTCCTAGTCCTCCCTTCCGGATCGGCGTAGACCGTCATCCGGCACTGGCCCTTCTCGGCGTCCAGAACCCTATAGTCGACCTTGTACCCGAGAGACTCGATGAGGGGTACGTAGAGCCAGTAGCAGTGCTCGCAGTAGTCCGAGTACGGGGTGACCCTGCCGCCCTCGCGTATCTTGGATACGGATGGACACTTATGGATGTCTATGACAAACATGTCGTCATAGAGGCTGATGTGGTGGCGTCCCCCCTCCTCGGAGAGCGTGCGGCTCCAGAAGCGGTACATTCCTTTCAGCCCCTCGTCGACTATCTGCTGGCGGAGGTCTTGGAGGAAAGAGTCGGAGACTTTCCTCCAGAACTTCACGACCTCCTCCTTTCCATCCCTCCTCTCAAGATATCTGAACAGCTCGTTGTAGACCCATATGAACTCGGTGGCTGAGATCACTCCTCACGCCTCCAGAACTTCTGGACGCATCTGCCTTCAGATTGCTCGTAGACCACGTCAGATTCGAATCCCGCATCCTTGGATATGGCCTCGTTCAGGATCCTGCAGTGTTCGCAAAAGGAGGACGCTATCGGGTAGCCCCTGCGGCGCAGGTGTGAAATGGCAGGGCAACGATGGACATTCAGCACGAGCTTTTGGCGGTCTTCGTTGATCTCTAGCTCGCCGCCCTCTAGCTCGAAAATCCTCTCTACGTGTCTTCGTAGCGCAGGTAGCCCTTCCTTCCTCATCTCCTCGACGAGCGGTGCATACACC
>CAYWSC010000156.1:0-4960 GCA_964460695.1 Hadarchaeota archaeon (SeqCode) | reverse complement strand
GAAGCATCGGAACCGAGGTCGAAAAGGAGAGGAAGGGCCTTCTTCTCTTCATCCATCATGGAATCGCCGTGTCTAGGCTGGCCTAAAATTCAAATGTCTTAGCCCTTCCCTGACCCTTTCCTAGGAGGTAGCGTACGATGCTTGCGTTCTCGAATACCTGGTCCGGATCATTCTTGGTATATACCCCGACGACAACCGCGTCGGTTGGCTTGATGTTCCGGAAGGCGAATCTCAGTGCATCTATGGGGTCATTCCTACCGGCGGCCATCACTTTGAAGGCGAGGAACGGTCGGCTGATCCTTCTAATCACCTCGCATGCTTTCACCCTGTCCTCAGGGTCATAGCCGTCTCCCTTGTCGGTGCAGTTGTAGAAGGAAAGCATGTAGAAATCTGGGTTCAGTCCCATCTCCTCGCACCTTAGGACGACCTCTGGGAGATGCGTCCCCACTCCAGCTGGGAAGCCTAGGGATCGGATTTCATCGATGTATCTTCCCACCTCTTCCAGTTTTCCATTCAAGTAGAGCCTGTCCGTCCTGGTGCCGTGGTGGTAGACCGCTATGGGTTCGAACTGGGCGATCTGATGGATGTTGGCTATCGTGTCCCGCCTCTCCGAGGCGGTCTGCGCAATCCACTGTAGGGACCCCCCTTCCATTGTATACTCGTTCAGCACCCTTGTTATGAAGTTGTCTCCTCGCGACTGCCATGTGTTGATCCCTGCCTCCTCGCACTGTCTCAAAGTATCCTTTATCCGCTGCACGGTATAGTAGTTCCGCATCTCAACGTCCATCGCGCGGCCCTGGTGCGAGTTGCCGCTGAACGGGTTTCCTCCGACGATGAGCCTTGTTACCCTAGCAGAGCCGATTCTGATCGTCGGGAGGAGATCTGACCCCACGCAGAGGAGCAAGGATGGTGCAATAAAACTCTTCTCAGATCCTAAGGTCTCGATTCGGCTCACATTTATCCGCAGCAATGCGAAACAGCAGTCATGGATATTCCCCTCTCATGGGGAGGCGGCTCAGTCACTCTCAAGGTTCCCCAGGAAAACGTCGCTGGTTGGATCAAGCCGAGGACGCCGCGACTCATGCCTCCCGGCGAGGCCATCAAGAAGGCGTTGAACCAGCCGATGGGAGAGAGCCTTGAGGACTTATCAAGAGGCTCCAAGGTCTGTGTTCTCGTGGAGGATGACACTAGGTCTGAACCCCACGAGGAAATCATAGAGCAGATATGTTCTCGCCTCCGTGGAGCGGCCGAAGTCCGGTTCATGGTTTGCACCGGCTCGCATGACCCAGGCACCGAGGGCAACCTTAGAATCAGGCAGGCAGCGGTCAAATCGTCGAGGAGATACCATCTCAAGCTGAAGGGCGTCTTCATCAACGACTGCTTCTCGGAGGACTTCGATTACATCGGGACCACTGAGAGGGGAACCCGCGTACTGGTGAATAAGGCTGCTGCCGAGGCAGAGCTTTTCGTAGTGGGCGCCGACATGAAGAACCACTACTTCGCCGGCTACTCGAACGCCCTAAAGGACTTCCTGCCTGGGATCTGTGCCTACGACAGCATCGAGGCCAACCATTCACTTGCGCTAGACATCAAGTCAACTTTCGGCCAACATCCCTTGCATCCGGATCCCTCTAGGAGAGAAAACCCAGTTGCTGAGGATATGCTTGAAGCTGAGAGGATGATCTGCGAGGATAGGCCTGTCTTCGTCCTAGCGACGATTTCATCGCATGGATCGGTCGCATGGTGCGCCTCCGGCCCGCTCGAAGAGGTGACGGCCGCCGGCATCAGAGAGGTTGACAGGTTGACCTCTTTCGAGGTGGAGCAGGTCTCGCACGTCGTAGTTTCGCCGGGAGGCTATCCGCAGGACGACAGTCTGTACAACTCGCAGAGAGCCCTCGAACTCACGAAGAACGCAATTTCAGATGGGGGCGAGGCCCTCCTTCTTGCTGAGTGTTCGAGGGGGATAGCCCCGAACGAGAAGGCCATGGACAGCTTCTACAGGCGCCTCACCAAGCCAATTGACGAGGTGCTCGCAGAGATAGGTGACAAGTACGTCCTCTACAGCCACAAGGCGTACAAGTTCGCCCAGCTTCTCAAGAGACTGAAGAGTGTGAGCGTCTACACCAAGCTCGACAAAAGGAGCCTGGAGATGGCCCACTTGAAGAAGGCTGAAGACGCGCAGGCCGTCATCGACAGGTGGCTGACAGAGGACCGCAACGCCAAGATAATGTTCTTCGACGATGCGAATAAGATCGCAGTGTACTCCAGGGGGCATGCGCCTACCGGGGGAACAGGCTGAGCGCTAGCTCAGGCTTGTTTGTTATTAGGAAATCGGCGCCTAGTTGTTCAACCGTCTTCATGTCCTCAGGCCTGTCAACCGTCCACACAAAGGTCTTGATCCCTCTCTGCCGGAGGTCGTCGAGCAGCGCCTTCGACATCAATGAGAAGGGAATTCCAGCGCCTTGGAACTCCTCTGGGGATAGTTCTTCGCATTGATCGGGTCTTGATATCAGGGCCAAGAGCTTCAGGTGTGAATCAGCACCGAGGAGAGTCTTGATCCTTTCGTGGTTGAAGTCGAAAAACCATATGTCGTCCAAAGGGCGGACTTCCTGTACGCAGGAGAGAACCTCGGCAGGGTCGGCATCCTTTATCTCGATGCACATACCAGCACGGCTCTTTGTCAGTTTCAAGGCCTCGTCGAGGGTCGGTACCCTTTCCCCCTTGTACTTCTCGGAGAACCATCCTCCTGCGTCCAGCCTCCTTATCTCTCTGAAGCTCATACTGGAGACGGCTCCCTGACCGTCGGTCGTCCTTGAGACGTCGGCATCGTGCATCAGGATTAGCCGCCCGTCGGCGGTTGTCCTGACATCGACCTCTACCCACCTTGCGCCGAGCTCGATCGCTCGAGAAATCGAGGCGAGGGTGTTCTCCGGGGCAAGGTTTGATGCTCCTCTGTGTGCGACGATATCCATCTTGCTCACCTTCCGCCAAGTCTGCCGTGGTCTATGGTCTCGTAGAGTTCTGGGCGCAGGCACCGTGGAACGAAATATGGATTTCTCCGCCTCTTGGCGAGCCTCTCTGGGTCCAGCTCGGAAACGACCATGGCCTCGCCGTTCCCCTTGTCTCGTGTGAATTCGATCACCTCTCCATCCGGTCCGAAGATGCCTGCCCATCCCGGAAATTTGAATCCCTTCTCATCCTTTGTCTTGCGTCTCGTTCCCGCATTGTTCGCGACTATTCCAAAACAGCCGTTGATGTAGCAGTGAACCCTATAGGTGAGAGCCGTCAGATCTTCCTCCGGGAACCTCTCCCGGGGCATCGTTTCGTAGGCGAAGGGCATCACGAGGATCTCTGCACCTTTGAAGAACAGGGTTCGGGCCATCTCGCTGAAGAGAGAGTCGTAGCAAATCGTGATTCCAATCCGGGCCTTCCCTATGTTGATAGAGTCGATTTCGAAGCCGCCACGCCAGTACATGTACTCTACCCCAGGCATGTGTATCTTTCTCTGCTTTCCAATGATTCCATGCCCGTCGACCACGACCTGGGTGTTGTAGACGATGTCCGCATCCCTCTCCAATATCCCAAAACAGAGAATCGTGTCGAGCTCGCCGGCTATCTCAACCAGTCTGTTCACGGAGGGACCCGGGACAGGTTCGGCGATGTCCCACGCCCTACTCGAATGCAGGTATCCGCTGACGCCAAGCTCAGGGAACAGTATGAACTCTGCTCCCTTCCCCTTGGCGTTTTTGGCCCATCGCCGGATATTCTCTATGGAGCGTTCCTTCTGGTCGACCCAGTTCTTCGTCGAGACGGCCGCAACCGTGATGGCTTCCATCTAGACCACTTGCCCCTCGGAATGTCCAGCTTGCTTATCTGTTTATGGTTGCGGTTGGTGGCCCGACACACTAAAGAACCACCATTTGGAGCCGCCGGCGATGAACAGCCGGGAGAGGTTCCTCGAATCACTACTCTTCGGAAACCCGGACAGGGTGTTTCTCACCACATTCTTCGGCCCCAGGCAGTCCACCCTCGAGAGGTGGCACAAGGAGGGCCTTCCTGAGGACGACTCGTATGTGAGGATACACGGACTCGAACATATAGAGGGCCTGCCGATAGACTTCGGGCCCCTTCCCCCCTTCAAGGAGGAGGTCCTTGAGGTTCGCGGGAACCACAAGATAATCCGGGACCGTATGGGTGCGATAGTTGAGTACGAGCTGGAGCCAGCGACCCCCGGCTTCGTCACTAGGAAGTGGCATCGCTTCCCGGTGCAGAACAGAGAGGACTTTGAACAAATGCTGTGGCGCTACAACCCCGAGAGTCCGGCTAGGTATCCAGACTTCTGGGAGGATAAGGTGAAGTGCTACCGTAGGCGAGACTATCCAGTCTCCCTGACGATACCATCTATGTTCTGGCGTGTCAGAGACTGGACGGGCCTGAGGAACCTCTGCATAATGCTCTACAGAGATCCGGACCTAGTCCGCGACATGATGGATTTCTGGGTCGAATTTGTCATACGAGCGACCCGGAGGGTGCTCTCAGACGTGGATGTGGATCTTATTGTGCTAAACGAGGACATGGCATACAAGGGCAGGTCGATGATATCCCCGGAGATGATGAAGGAGTTCATGTTGCCGGGATACAAAAAGCGGGTAAGGCACTTCAAGAGACACGGCGTCCCGGTGATAATGCTGGACTCTGACGGCTATATACATGACATAGCCCCCGTCTGGGTTGAGGCTGGGATAAACGCGACCACGCCCATCGAGGTAAACGCCGGCAACGACATACTGCGTCTGAGGGACGAGCTTGAACACGACATGGCTTTCATGGGGGGTATTGACAAGACGAGAATTGCCAGAGGGGGAGAGGCCTTGAGGAAGGAGTTCGAGTCCAAGGTCCCGCAGCTCATATCCGACGGCGGCTACATACCGTGCTGTGACCACGGCATACCTCCGGACGT
>CAYWSC010000155.1:0-4963 GCA_964460695.1 Hadarchaeota archaeon (SeqCode) | reverse complement strand
GTCGCTAGCTATCTAGGGGAGCAAAGGGCCGCGGGGAACATCTACGAGCACCAGAGGTCGTTGTGGGAAGGTGCAAGGACAAGCCCCCAACGATCGGGCGTGATCGCGGACGTACGATGGACTAGGCTGAGGCAGAAGAGGTACAGCTATGGACTCGCTCTCCTTGCCCTGGTCGGCATCCCTATAATTCTCTGGGCCCCGGTGATAGGAATAGTTTTGACGCTCATGGCTTCCGTCAGCCTTGCGGTCGTGAGGGCGGCTCAGATCTTCGGCGAGGAGACCATCGAGGGCCAATAATAGTTATAAGACAGAGCGACGGGCCATCTCCGTGGAGCCCCTAACCGGGTACGCCGCCGTCCTGATAGTTTTCGGAGAGGTTCTGGCGGTGGTGGGCGTTCTCATAGTCCTGTACTTTCTTATCCGGCAGAGGCTCTCCGAGAGGGTTGAGAGCGCGAAGAAGCCGGAGAGAAGGGGACTCCCGTATCCCGAGCTGAGCTACTGGTACGTCCTAAGGGAGAGGTCGTCTCTAGGCAGAAGGATCAAGCGCCTCTTCCTGAGGCAGAAATCCGAGGGGATCTAGGCCTAGGCCTCCTGCGTCTTGGACCTTGCAGACTCGACGCTTGCCTTGAGAGCTTCTATCAGGCTCTTGGTCTCCTCCTCTTGGATCTTGGGCTTCGCCTCGACCTTTATGCCGCTGATCTTTGACTGAATCAGACTTCTCAGCGCCTCTCTGAACTCGTCGCGGAACTTTTCCGGCTCGAACTTCTCCGTCATGGCATCGACAAGCTGCGTCGCCATTCTGAGCTCTCCCGGCCTGATGGTGATTCCCTCTATCCTGGAGGCGATCTCATCCACTGACCGGATCTCGTCGGGATAGAACATGGTCTCGAGGAGCAGGCTGTTCTGGAAATGCCTGATGCAACATAGGTGCTGCTTGGTCTTTATCACGACCTTGGCGACGGCGATCCTGTTCGTGGCCTGCAGCACCCTGGCGAGCAGGGCATAGGCCTTCTCTGCTCCTTCTTCGGGGGCGAGGTAGTAGGACTTGTCGAAGTATATTGGGTCTATCTCGCCTAGATCGACGAACTGGACGATGTCTATAGTCTTGGCCTTAGGAAACGGGATAGAGGCCAGGTCCTCCTCGTCGATGGCGACCCACTTCCCCTTCTCGTACTCGTAGCCCTTGACGACGTCTCTCCAAGGGACGACGGTGTTACAGGTCGTGCAGATCCTGTCGTACTTCAGCGGGGTGCCGCACTCCCTGTGAAGGTAGTTGAAGGTTATCGCCTTGGACTCGGTTGCAGGATACATGGTCACCGGTATGGTGACAAGCCCGAAGCTGATGTAGCCCGACCACAGGTTTCGCGTCGCCATCCAACGCAAGATAGGTCGTCTGTGTATAAATTCTATTTGATCCGGACGGCCAGGCGACAAGGACCTGGAGGTTCCCCGTGTTGGACCTGTCTCACCAGCCGGATCCGTTGGACGTGGGCTAGGCAGTCCGCAGGCTATTGAGGAACTGTTCTAGGCCGCTTCTCGAAGCCGCTGCGGATCATCTCAAGGGTAACGGCCAGTGTCTTGGCCCCCTCAGATATGGGTGTTATCGTCTCTCTATCCTCGACGATGGCCTGGGTGAAGTGCTTCGCCTCCGTGAGCTGGAGGTCCGTTACCTCCTTGTAGAATTCCTCTCTCTCAGACTTCCCGTCGCGCGTGATCCTTATCGAGTGGGGATCAGGCATGTCGAGGACGGCCTCCTTTGTGAATATGGACAGGTCGACGATCCACCTTCCAGGATATCCGCCGGTGGTTGCCACCATAGATCCCACGGCGCCTGATTTGAACCTGATGGACGACGCGCTGACGTCCTCTATCTCCAGATCCTCGACCTCCGTCCAGAACCTCTTGTCAAGCTCTGTGTACACCCGCTCAATGTCGCCGCACAGGTACCTGAGCAGGTCGACGGCATGAGTCGACTGCTCCACCAGCTGGCCCCCGCTCTTGGAGAGCTGTCTCCACCACGCTCCGCCGAGGAAGCGGCATATGTACCTCGCTGTCGCAAGGGTCACGTGGCCGAGCTCGCCCGATTCGATCATTGAACGCGCCCTCTGAACCCCAGTCCCAAACCGGAGCTGATAGCCGACCTGGCTCTTCACACCGGCCTTCTCGACCGCCTTCACCATCTCTCTGGCGAGATCGGTGTCTAGTGCTATGGGCTTCTGGATGAAGATGTTGATGCCCTTCTCGGCGGCGAGCTGCACCTCGTTTGTATGGGCGAAGGGGGGTAGGCAGATGAAAACGGCGTCGAGCTCCTCCTTGTCGTACATCTCGGCAAAGTCCGTGTAGGTTCTACCCCCGTACTCGGAGGCGAAGCTCTTCGCCTTCTCTTCGATGATGTCGCAGAACGCGGCGAATCTGACGTTTTCCAGTTGTTGGAGCACCTTTGTATGAGCCCTCGCGATGCCACCCGTGCCTACGAATCCTATCGCAAGTTTCTCCATGGCGAACCTAGCAGAAGGTCTCCTTTAATAGATTATCGGCGCTCTCCTGGTGCTCAAGGAGGAGACTTCGCAGGAGGGGGAGAGCATGACCCTGCTCGATGAGATCCTGGATGAAATGTGGATTATCCCACACTTCGACGTTCACAGCCACTTTGGACTGAGAGAGGGAGAGGTCAAGGATCTAGAGGGCTTCCTGGCCAACTGGTCCCAGCCGGAGACCCCTCCCCAGGGGATGTCACAGGAAGGACTTGCCGAGTGGAGAAGGTCCAGGTGGCCGATGAAGAGGTCAACGTGGTTTTCCCGCTCGTTCCAGGTAGCCCTTCGGCGGCTCTACGGCCGAGACGACACTAGGGGACTTCTGGCCGAGATGAACCGCATACGCTCGATGACCATAGAGGAGGCAGTGGACTGGATGTGTGAGCGCTCCGGCGTTGAGCGAATCGTCGTTGACTCGAATCCCAAACTCGCGGTGAGATGCGAGAGGGTTCTCTCGACGTACCGGCTGGACGCCCGCTCTTTGACACTGGAGCCTGAGGGCCTCTGGGAAATCGTGGGGAGAGTTGAAGGCGAGGTCAAGGAGATGCGGCTGAAAGGGTCTGTAAGCTGCTTCAAGGTTCCGGTTGCTTACCTTCGAACCCTCCGGTTTGAAGGTGTGGAAGAGGAAGAGGCCGAGAGGATATCCGATCTTCCGCCGAGGAAGAGGAAAGCCGAGGAGCAGAGGATGCTGGAGGACTTCGTCTACAGGTACTTCTTCCGCAAAGCCGGCGAGTGGGACATGCCGGTGGAAATACACACAGGCTTCGGCTGGGCCATCCATAGAAGGCCGCTGAGGCTGTGGGAGGCGGACCCCGAGAATCTCCTCCCTGTGCTAGAGGACGAGAGCTTCAGATCGACGAGGTTCGTCCTCTTCCACGGCGGGTACCCCTTCACCAGCAAAGCTGCGTATCTGGCCGCCTCCTTCTCGAACGTCTACCTGGATTTCACATGCCTGTCGCCCGAGTCTTGGAGCCTCTTGAAGAGGTGTCTCCATGAATGGATCGACGTCGTCCCCATGGACAGGATAGTGACGGGGAGCGATGGGAGCTATGAGTGGGTTTTCTTCGCGTCCATGTTCAACAGGCAGTGCCTCGCCGAGGTTTTGGCGGAAAAGATCGAAACCGAGTTCATGGACAGGGCTCTAGCAACCCAGGTGGGGCGCAGAATTCTACGTGAAAATGCAGCCGAACTGTTTCTCGGCTAGAGAGGCTATGCGAGACCGAGTCCTCCCATACCGTGGATCTTCCCACACCGCAGACCGGTCCAAGGCCCGAGCGTCCCTGCCTAGGTCTTCTAGCCTCCAAGTATCCAGTCCGGCTCGACAACTACGTGGTCTATCGTGTTTCGGTTGTTGCTGTACGTGACGTGGAGGAGGCCTTCTCGATCCTGAATTATTGCTGGGTATGCGAAGCTCCCCTCACCGGTGACTAGGTCCCTCCTATAGGGCCACGTCTCCCCCTCGTCCTCACTCATCGCCAGTGTTAAGGGGTTCCTGGCGTGGGGCGAGTTGTTGAAGGCCAGAACGACCCTTCCGTCGTCCAGCTTGACCATGTCGATAGCAGCGCCCGGGTTGGGCAGGTCGGTGTTTGTAGCCTCTTCCCACGTCCGGCCATTGTCATAAGACACAGATCTGGCTATGCGTTTGAAGAGAGATGGCCTGAGGAGGGCCAGTATAGATCCGTCCCGCCTCTGGATGAGGGTCGGATGCTGATTAGGAACTCCGAGCAACGGACCGGTCCAGATCCATGACTCTCCCAGATCCGACGAGATCATGAAGTAGGAGTATCCGTCCTTGTGCTCGAAGCCCATTATGATATCCCCGTTCTCGAGGAACAGTGGCTTGCACCTGGGCACCATGCCGAGCTCGGTTCTCAGCATCCTAGTCTGGCTCCACGTTTCGCCTTCGTCCAGGCTTGTCTTGCATCTGACATCACATGTCGCCCAGCGAACGCCGGGTCCGGGTGGCCCGTCGAGCTTGCCGTGCATCACGCCGAAGACCACCCAGAGTTTTTCGTCCGGGGCCACGAAGACGACCGGGTTGCCCTCTGGCTTTCCAGGGGTGTCGGAGACGACCTGAGGCGGGCTCCACTTCTCCGCATCCTTCGGCTTCTTTGAAGCTAGCACGGCCACGTCGGGCCTAGCCTCTGCAGATCCGGCGTACCAGACTGCGATCAGATCCCCGCTTGGAAGCTCTGCTATGGACGAGCAGTGGCACTTTGGAAAGCGCGGGGTGGGTGTGTTTATCGACTCTCTGAGGACTATTTTCGGCACGGAGCACAGGTCCTTCCTCCAAAGTTAAATGAACTCCTCTTCGCGCGGCTAGCCGTGGAGTGCCGACTGCTCGAGGGGCATCCTTCCCGCCAAGTCCTGCTTCTGAACGGGAGTATAGGCAGAAGCAGCGACGTTGGAGCGATACAATAATATGGAGG
>CAYWSC010000154.1:2880-4976 GCA_964460695.1 Hadarchaeota archaeon (SeqCode) | reverse complement strand
GGAGTACGCTAAGAGGAGCGAGAACTCCGGAAAGACCGTTGTCGTCATCCTGCCCGACACAGGTGAGAGGTACCTGAGTACTGACCTATACGAGTACAAGGGGCCTGAGTACGCGATCTAGGGGAGGAGAAGATTGGACGGCCAGAAAGGTTTTGAGGGGAAGCGTGCCGAGAGCCTCTCGATCCCTGATCTAGTAGAGGAGCTGCTGAAAAGCTATGAGGAGCACGGTATGGCCAACCTTGAGCAGAACCTCCCCTCGAGACAGGAGGTCTCGGAGATTCTGGACGATCTCTTGGGAATACTCTTCCCCGGATACTTCGGATTGAGGGGAATCTCTCGGGCCGATGCGGAGTACATGGTCGGTAGCGCAATACACTCGGCGTACCGCCTCCTCAGCAACATGGTGGAGAGGTGCCTGAGATACCGATGCGAGGGAGGGGCCCCCGATGGAAGAGATGCAGCGGCCGAGGCCGAGAGAATAGCGTCGAAACTCCTTTCCTCTCTTCCGACGATAAGGGGCATGCTTGCCGAGGATGTTCAAGCGGCTTACGACGGAGACCCGGCGGCGAAGAGCATAGAGGAGGTGATTATGAGCTACCCGTGTATAGTTGCCATCGCCACGACAGGATAGCTCATGAGCTCTACCTCGAGGGCGTGCCGTTCTTGCCAAGGATGCTTACCGAGAGGGCGCACAGTCTCACGGGAATCGACATCCACCCAGGGGCCAAGATAGGGAGGTCATTCTTCATCGACCATGGAACTGGAACTGTCATAGGCGAAACCACCATAATCGGAGATAACGTCAAGCTCTACCAGGGCGTAACCCTTGGGGCACTCAGCTTCCCGCGTGACGAGAAGGGTAGGATCATGAAGGCTGGCAAGAGGCATCCAACCATCGAGGATAACGTCGTCATCTACTCGGGGGCAACGGTGCTGGGGGGAAAGACTGTCATTGGCCGGGACTCCGTGATCGGCGGGAACTGCTGGATCGTATCGCCGGTGCCACCGAAGACAAAGGTAAGCGTGCGTGCCCCCCATCAGAGGTACAGAAATTCCGATGGAGGCTAAGGACGAACGGACAAAGTCTGGCAAGCGTTAAATGCTGGTCGATTAACAGTGTTTGGAGAGTGATGTTGGATGGTGTTTGCGCAGGTCTCAGAGAGCGAGGTGACTCGGGCAATTGTTTCGGGTTTCTCGTCCATGCTCGAAAACTACTCTAAGTGTGACGTGATAGTGGTCGGTGCAGGGCCGAGCGGACTTGTCGCCGCCCTCGACCTAGCGAGGACAGAGCTCTCTGTCTTGCTGATAGAGCGCAACAACTACCTGGGCGGGGGGTTCTGGATCGGTGGGTACTTGATGAACAAGATCACGGTCCGGGAGCCGTCAGACCGCATATTGGATGAACTGGGAATACCCCATGAGGTTGCGTCCCCAGGTCTACACGTTTGCGACGGGCCCCATGCTTGTTCCAAACTGATCGCCGCCGCCTGCGATGCGGGGGCCAAGGTGCTCAACATGACCTCCTTCGACGATCTCGTCCTCCGGGATGAAAAGGTATCCGGCGTCGTGGTGAACTGGACACCTGTGTCGAGCCTGCCCAGAGAGATCACCTGCGTCGACCCCATCGCCCTCGAGGCAAAGGCAGTCATTGATGCTACCGGACACGATGCCGCCGTTGCGAGAAAGCTGGAGGAGAGGGGCTTGGTACAGACCAAAGGATATGGAGCGATGTGGGTTGACCGATCGGAAGACCTGGTCGTTGAGCACACCAGCGAGATCTTCCCCGGGCTTTTCGTCGTGGGTATGGCCGTTGCTACCTGTTTCGGTCTTCCTAGGATGGGGCGGACCTTTGGGGCCATGCTGGCCTCTGGGAGGAGAGGCGCCGAGCTGGTTAGGGAGAGGGTGAAACAGCAAGGTGAGCGCTCTTTCTGAGGAATTCCTGCAATCTCCCGAGGCGCTGAAGGTGATCGTCTACGAGCAACCGGGCTATCCGTCATTTAGAGCTGAGACCGTGGCAGGATACCTCTCGGAGAGGCTGGCTTTGACTACCGTTCTGAGAGATGGACTGCTCAGCGGTCGAACGGCTGCAGACCCAG
>CAYWSC010000154.1:0-2870 GCA_964460695.1 Hadarchaeota archaeon (SeqCode) | reverse complement strand
CAATCCTTCCAGAAACACCCCCAACTCTCCGCTCATTGCTGAGGTTGAGAGCGAAAGGCGACAGCTAGAGGCAGGGACCGCTCAACCAGGCCTTGTCTACGATGGAATTCGGCTACTCCAGGTACTTTCAGATATGATCCCCCGCAGCGAGATGACGCTCGACCACATCCACATCGTGTTCACGGACAGGCTCGTTGCTACGTTTGACAATCTCGACCGCAGGTATCATCTCAGAACGGTGATATGCGGGTTCCCGTGCGTAGTTTCTCTCACCGGACTTGTCTATGCTCCTGCTAGATCTCGAATCCACCACGGCTCAAGGAGAATTCTTCATGCGTTCGGGATGGGTGAGGTAGAGCCGCCAAGTCCCGAGGACTATCTCGAACTTGGGGATCCTAGGACGACAGAAGTTTCCCTAGGCTACGCAGTTCAATGCGTTTTCTACCACCTTCTCGGCGATCCCTTCTGCGTAGATCCGGGCTGCCGGCTTTTCAATGCCCATACCCAGAGAGAGATGCTGAATGCGCAGTTGTCCTTGCCCGAGTTTTGTCCTGTCCACGCAGCACTGATCGAGGAGATAAGGGGTAGTGTTCGGTGATAGGGAAGATCGATCCGCAGGGACTGAAGGAGGATCCGGCATACGAGAAGCTGGTTCTATTGAAGCGTATGTTGGCGGGAAAGGCTGTGGTAGTCTCCTTCTCCGGCGGAGTTGATAGCACCTTTCTGGCGCTGGCCGCAAAGTCGTTTTGCCGAAGATGCGTCGCGGTGACAGCCGACTCGCCAACCCTCGGGCCAGGCGAACTCGAGGAGGCGAGGAGACTTGCCCAAGAGATTGGGATAGAGCACAGAGTGGTCAGGTACGACGAGCTCGAGAACGCGGAGTTCGCGAAGAACCCGACCAACCGATGCTACTTCTGTAAGAAGGGCCTGTTGGAGAGCCTCAGACGCCTGGCAGAGGAAGAGGGGTATGATTTGATTCTGGAAGGCACAAACGCTGACGATGTGAAGGGACACCGGCCTGGACACGTCGCTGTTCGGGAGACCGGGGCCCGGAGCCCTCTCCTGGAGTGTGGATTCACCAAGGAGGATATCAGAAGAATCTCGAGAAAGGTGGGTCTGCCAACCTGGAACAAGCCATCGATGGCCTGTCTTGCCTCGAGGATCCCGTACTATGAGCCGATAAGCTATGAGAGGCTTAGGAGGGTCGGACTCGCGGAGACATTTCTTCGGAAGATGGGGTTTGCCGTCGTCCGGGTTCGAGACCACGGATCCGTGGCTAGGATAGAGGTAGACCCTGAGAAGATTCCGACGCTCGTCAAACCCGAGGTCTGCCGAAAGGTGGTTGCACGCCTCAGGCAGCTGGGTTACAAGTACGTCACGGCAGACCTAAGCGGCTATCGCACGGGTAGTATGAACGAGTAGCCGAGGCTCGTGCCCATGCCGCGCGGTGCCAGTCTAAGGCGACGGATCCTACCAGCCTATGAGACACGTCCTCACCACTTCTTCGTCTGCGGGGGAGACAGACTCGACGATGTTGAAGGAGTCTTCGCCTTTCTTCGAAATCGCTACGCGCATAGGTGACATATCGGCGTGGTCCGCATACCTGGCGTGGATCCTTGCAGCGATGTTGACGATCTTGCTTGTCAAAGAGCCCTTAAGGACGCTGATGGGACCAGGAACGTCGATCGAGTTTAGAATCGCGTCACCGCGGCTTGCTAGCCTGGAGAGAGCTGAGTTTTCAGCCTGGGACCTGCCTACGATGAGCTTGTTCTTGGGGGAGAGCCTGAAGTGTCGCCCGTACTTGAGTAGGTGAAGGTCGAGCGGCGTGGGGGACTCGCAGTGCGCCAGTAGGTCTAGAACCCTAGGAGCGAAGCTGGGCTGGCTAAGCAGACACCCTCCTGCCGGGCACGCATATAGCCGTATTTGTTTCTCCTGGACGAGTTCGAGCTGCTGTTTTCTGGATCGACCAGTAATGTCCAACAGCCACTCTCTCTTGATCAGACCCCATTTCTCGGGCTCCGTAGGCGGGAGAAGCCTGCCGGAGAGCGGCCTAACAACTAGGCCCTCAAGTCCTGCCTCCCTCTCTATCAGTTTCATGGCCCTTCGATGCTGAGACATGGGCCTTTGGCCTAGGACCTCACCGGTGATCACGAAGGAGGCTTGCACCTGTTTCATGAACTCGCGGGCTTTCCGAAGCATTAGTATTCGGCAATCTATGCAGGGATTCAGATTCTTTCCGTATCCGTGCCGTGGAGACCGCAGAATAGAGAGGTAGTCCGCTGAGAGGCTCTTCGTAACAACCGGAATGCCGAGCTGCCTTCCCACCTCCGTCGCTATCCCCCTGCACCCCTTCTTTCTGTCGCAAAGGCAGAAGGGCGAGATGAAGTTCAAACCCACTACCTTTATGCCTTTCTCAAGGATCAGCCTGGCAGCCAAAGTGCTGTCCAAGCCGCCGGAGAGAAGGGCAACGGCTCTCGCGGGGATCTTCTTGGGCTCCGTCACGCTATCACCGGCCTAGGGAGCGCGGGGAGACGCGGCGATCTCGGAGGAGGGAACCAGCGAGACTGCCCTCACGGGACAACTGCGAATACAAAGTAGACACGAGACGCAGCGTGGAGACTTCACCGAGACCTTTCTGCTTAACCGGTCGACCTCGAAAGAACGTGTCGGACAGAGTGCCACGCATGCGCCGCAGTCGACGCACCTTTCCAGGTCCAAGACAGGGGTGAACAGATTTGAACCCGAAACTAGGCGCTGCTGTGCCGCTGTCGCAGGCCTAGGATCTGGCCTAAGCCTCGTCGAGCCGGGTTCTGTTTTCTTTTCGGGGGAAAAGCGTCAACTGTGACAACACCTTTACGTGCCTACCTTAG
>CAYWSC010000153.1:0-4995 GCA_964460695.1 Hadarchaeota archaeon (SeqCode) | reverse complement strand
TATCTCGGCCTCTCGATATTGTCCTCTCTCGAAGAGATCCTTCGCGTTTACGAGCCGCCTTAGAACCGATATTGGTATCTCGCTTTTTCACATCGGAGAAGTCCCTTCCTTTCTGTACGGGCCGCCCAAATCTGTAAACATAAGGGTCACATCAGCAGTGTTACCCGTACCTCCCGATCTTGCTGGGAAGCGAGGAGAAGAACTTGAAGGTCTCCAGCGAGACGCTGGGCGGGACGGAGTGATCTGAGCCCAGAATGTACCCGCCGCCTGGTGCGGCCGCTTCGACCTTTCTACGGACTTCAGCAAGTATCTTCTCCGGGTCGTTTGTTGACAGGATTCTTGCGTCGATGTTCCCCATGAAGGCGAGCCTGTCACCGTATTGTTCCTTCAGTTTGACTACATCCATTCCCGCCTTCGCCTCCAATGGCTGAAGAACCGTAAAGCCGGCCTTCATGATTCCAGGTATCAGTGCTTCGACGTTTCCGTCGGTGTGCAGTATGCGTGGCAGGCCCTTTTTCTTGAAGGGCGAACATATCGCTCTGTGGGCCGGCAGGAGATATCGTTCGTACGTTTCTGGACGGAAGAACGGTCCGTCCACAAATCCCATATCGTCAAAGAGGAAAAGGCCGTCGACCCCGGCCTCCAGTAGCCCTTGGGCAAGTCTCGAGAGGAAGTTTCCCAGGACCCTGAACATCCTGTCCGCGAACGGCTTGTCGGTGATCATGGCTTTCAGGACCCCTTTGTGTCCTCCACAGATGTGGCGAGCGTATTCGTATGGCCCCAGTACGTTCGCCGGGACAAAGAACCTCTTCTGGAAGTTTGAGACGATCTTACTTATGTCCTCTTTGAACGGATAGTCACCGCTTGAAATCCTGATCGGGGAGTCGGGATCAAGCATTGGCTCAATCCTAGACCGGAACTCCTCGAGATTTTTGACGGCAGCCTCGACCGGCAGTGGAACGCCAGACCTGTCGCGCCAAGTGCGTTGCTTAACGCCGTAGGAGTCTCTAACGAGTCTCCAGTTCTCGCCCTCCTCGTAGGTTATGGAGTCATACTTAGGGGAAGGATCGACACCGATGCCGTAGATATCCAGTCCGAAGTGCTGGTGAATGAAGATTCCTTTCGGGAGGCCTTCTGTTTCCCACCGATCTATCGTCTCTCTCCAGGGGCTATCAGCGAATCCGATCCTGTCGGCTTCTTCAATTCTCAAGAGTGAGGCTATTCTCTCCCTCGAGCTCATCTCGGATACCATTGTCCAACCTCGGCTCGCGGCTCAGACTGCTTTTGAAAAAGGTGTCCCCCTGCCTCTCCGGGAAAACGGTCAGCCTAATAGGATCTGTCTCACCCTGAGGATGACTACAGCGATGAAAACTAGGAAGCCAGAGTAGGCGAAGGTGGAGACCTTGTCTCTAACGGTTCGGGTGGCGTATCCTGATAGGAGTTCGGCGGAGATGAGGAGACCGATGGTGAGTAGAGTTGCAAGTATTTCGAGCCGATTCCTCTCGGCGAGGAGGACAAGCAACCAGGAGAATGTAACCCAGCCGATCATCCCGCAGACGGCTTTTTCAACGATGGTTGCCATTCCTCGCCCTCACCCCTCAATCTTTTCAAGCCGGCCCGAGACCCTGTCTGTCGGTAGGTCGTACTCTAGCGCAGAGAGCCTCAGAGGAGCTCCAAGGGATCTAGACAAGGCCTCCGCTATGCAGGAGCACAAGGGGCATCCGACGTTGGTGCAGGCCCTCAGACCCCTCTTGCAGGTGGACGAGCAGATCGGGGATTGGACGGTGAACGTGAGGTCCACCTCGTCTATCTCGACCGACGCCGCCAGTCCGAGTCCCTGCGTCAACAGGGGAGGCAGCATGACCGCGACTGCTGACGGCTCCAGATCCTCCACCTTCGCCTCTAGTTCTTCCTCCAGATAGGTCAATAGGGAATGGCCTAGTGGTAGCATATGGATTCCCATGCTCGATGAACCAGAACCCGTGACGAATACGGGATCCGCCCTAAGATCAGGAAGTGGACCTCCGTCCCTGGCGGGGATGAAGACCCGTGGGCTGCCTGCATAGTCCCTTGGCAGGAAGATGGCTTTTCCATCAATCTCTAGGCCGACCATTATCCTGTCCAAGTTTTCAACTTCGCTTCCGAAGGAGGCGGTAAATGCCTCAGCTTTGACGTATCTCTCCGTTGAGAGGACGATAGAGTATATGCCGAGAAAGACAGAACCCGAGCCCAGAATCAGTAGGACGTTTTGCTGCCACCAAGCTTCACCTACGAGCATGAGGATGCCTGCGAATAGTGAGAGGAAACCGAACACCTTCGTGGCATTGGGCAAGTAGTGTCCTCCTCGGCTCTAATGATCCTTCTGCGCTATGCTTGAACTCGGCACCAGCAGGACTCAAAACATCACGGTGCAGACTTTAAAAATCGTGGGCCTAGCATTGTTGTCGCCCTGTCGCCAGCCCCTCGGAACTCCGCCAGGCCTTTAGGTGAGTCGCCCGACTAGTCGGCTCTGTAGACAGCTTCGATATCCACTTCCCCGTCGACGAGTACCTCGACGGCTCTCCTTCGAATGGTCTTAGAGCCGATCCGCCAGTGGTCAAAAGTATAGTCGTGTTCGCCTGCAGGCCGCGTGGGTTCGGCCGGATCCATTAGAGTCCCCAACTTCTCAACCGATCCGTAACCCTTGGAGATTTCTAGTCCTCTCGCCAGAACGTCGGCAGCTTCCACCTTGTGAGTCGTCGAATCAGGAAATCTGCAAACGGCCATTCCGTAGCTCGGGCCCTTTTCGTAGGTTATCTTCCATCTCCCAGAATGGGTATATGCCTCGACTCCGTCAACGAGGAATCTCACGTTGCCAAGGGGCGGCGACGTCCGTATCCTTAGGATGTGGCTGTCCACGACTTTCCTAGACGGCTCTGGAAGGTAGAGGTAGACGCGTCCAGACTCCGGTGGAACCGGTATGAGTGCGTCTTCTCCGGGCTCTGAGACACGGGACTCGTTGTAGAGGTCAAACGTGGTGAAGCCTTCCCTTCCGGGTATCCGTAGCCGTCCCTCCTTCTTTTCAGGATTTACCGCGACAATACCGTTCTGAAAGATCCTGTAATGAACTCCGTTGGCCTCTCTTTCGGGTTCGACTGGTTCACCGAGCCTGATGTCGTACAGGATTTCGGCCGGATTTCCTTTCAGGACGTCTCCTCCAGCGGACCAAATGAAGCCTGAAAGCCTCGCTGAGCAGTAGCAGAAGTAAGCGTCGTCTTTGAGGGGGTTGCTTGTATGGCCGAGGTAGCTCAAGGCGAGAACGGTCTTGCCCTTCTCAAGCCACCTGGAGACCTTTCTTCCCATCGCATTCCAATGGTTGTGCCAATCGAGCCATCGCGTGTCGGATACCCATGTACAGATGTACGATTCGGCCATGTCGGCATCTGCATGTTCCCAGAACTCGGCAGGAAGGGTCTCAGGGCTTGCTGAGTTCAGTAGAACGAGTCCATCTGGGTCGTATTCTTTTACCAATTCTCTGACCCTTCTAAGGAGATCAGCAAAGGCATCTAGCTGAGTCGCGTGGAGATGTTCGTGGGTGTGAAACTCCGGTCCGAAGCACCTCTTGCGCTCGCCCACATTGTCGATAAAGACGCCTGCGGCCCCGTCTTCCATGAGTTTTCTGACGTATTCGAGGGCTGCCTCGACATATGCCTCGACGTTGGGGCATACAACGTACCAGTTCTTCTGATCCTCGGAGTCCCAGAAGCTTGACCTCTTCCAATTTCCGTTTTCATCCACCTCGATCCAGTCGGGGTGTTTTCTCAGCTCTATTCCCTGGTAGGTGGCGAACATGGGCTGCTGGTAGAGAGTGATGTATGGGATCGGTCTGGATCCGATCGATCTAAGCCTCTCCATGACGCGCCTGTCCGCGGGAACGTGGGTGACGACACCGAAACGGTGCTTGTACAAGCTGATCCAGTCACGGACTGCCTCGCCGTAAACCTCCTCTGAGGACAGCCTCCGCGACATGCACGATGAATTCATCGACCCCTCTTAACTTCTTCTAGGTGTCTCTAATGCTCATCGCTGCCCTTATCTAAGATTCAATAGGGCGAGGATATTCAGGGGCGAGGCAACCGAGACGCGAAATGTTTAAGGAGCTGATCTGTGCTGGAAGGCTCGAAGGTGGAGCAAGTGCGGGTCTCTCATGCGGTCGCTCTCATCATGGTGCTGAGCATGAGTTCTGTGCTGTCAGCCCCAACCGGGCATATCATACGCGTGCTCGCGATAGGCGAGGTGGACACGGCATACTGCCCGATATACGGGTTTTGTGCCTCCGAACCTTCGCTTGACGTGACTCTGGCGGTTGCACGCGATATGCATGGAACGAATTATGGAGATAAGGGGTTGCAGAGGATCATCAGGCTCTACGTCCCCAGGAATCTTGAGTCTATGCTGAGCTACGATTTCATAGTGATCAATCAGCCCGTGATCAGGTTTTTCCCCCAATCGTCTCTCGAGGCTATGTACTCGGCTGTGGCCGAGCATGGAGTCGGGTCGCTATGCTTCATGGAGAGCATGTACAGAGAAATCTACGAGCCTTGGCTTCAGACTCGCCTAAGTCAATGCTATCCGTACGACCACTACAGAAACATAAGGATGGGCGCGCCTGGCGGACAGCCCTACAACCTCGAAGTGGTGATGGATCAAAAGCTCCCGCCGCTTCTTCGACCCTTCGTTGCGCTGGGCATGGAGAAGATCCGTCCGTTCGGATACGCAAGACCGACTTTTCCTCGGGAGGGAGCCACGGAGTGGGCTTATTGTAAGACCAACTATTGGTCTTACAAGGGGATCACCAAGTTTCCCCTCTTTCTCTCCTGGCACTACGGAGAGGCGAACGCGATGGTATGGGCGACTGCCGATCAGTTCGACTCGCCCTTCTGGAGAGCTACCGACGGAAAGGAGAGGTTTCAGCTCGACATCTTCACCGGGATCATCTGGCTGAGCTGTGGCTGG
>CAYWSC010000152.1:0-5018 GCA_964460695.1 Hadarchaeota archaeon (SeqCode) | reverse complement strand
CGAGGACCCAGCTGCTCTCCCTTCGAGGCCCAGTTCGCGTCGAACCTTTCCTGGAGTTCTTTGATTTCTTGGTCGATCTTTGGTCGAAGTACACTGAGCCCTCCGACCAAAGTGAACTGGGCATGGTGATCAGGAGGAAGATTCAGCCAATTCTCGATCGCTACAGGTCTTTTCTCATAGAGGAGGATTTGATGGACAGGCTGGGGGGCGGAATAATCTCCGAGAGGGCACCCACCGGCTTCATTGACCTGGACAAAGCCGTACAGGGAGGCATACCAAAAGGCACTTCGACCCTACTGTGTGCACCACCTTCTGACGAGAGGGAGACTTTCCTAAGGAGATTCATCATGCGAGGTCTCACGAACGGTCAGAAGTGCATATGGATCTCGTCGGCTCGACCGCCCCGCGAGATCATTGAAAGCCTCAAGGACGGCAACCCCAACAATCTAACTGTCATAGACTGCTACACAAACAGGGTGTCGGAAGTCTCCACCATTACGAAAAAAGGAAACATCGTCACAACTCCGGTGGAACTAAGTGTGGTCAAGGTCGCGCTTTCTCGCGAGCTCGACAAGACTCCAGAGAAGAACAAGAGAGCCGTCGTTGACATACTGCCGACCTATCTAGTCTTCACCTCAGTCGAGAAGATCTACAGGGATCTCGGGGAGATGGTTAACGACCTGAAGAAATATGGATACACGTGTCTCTTCTCGCTCAATCCGTACGTTCTGGAAGACGACAAGGATCTTCTTGCGCTCGAAGAGCTCTTTGACAACGTCCTGTTCCTTGAGAGGATACCCACAACTGAGGCGTCCCTCCTACGGAACGAGGCAATCGTAAAGATCAGTAAGATGTACCTAACAGACGTAGAAAGACGCGAGATTAGGATACGAATGGAGGCGGAGAGTCCCCCTCTCGGACCCTTCTATCATCGAGAAGGAGTCGCGGCCGACTTGTCCTAGCCTGAGTAGATCTTCATATTCCTCTGGCTGCCCACGGATCGGGACAGGTTCTCCATGACGCTGAGCTTGACCGATGGATCTCCGAAGATCAGCGTGTAGACGTGCCTCATGTCCGCTCCTTCCCTGTAGACGTAGTTGAATTTGGGGTAGGTCTCCTTGTTGCTCCTCAGCGCCCTCTCCACGACCTCCCTGGTCTTGCCCCTGATCTCTATGTTGAGGCACTCCCCCTCCTCGGAGAATATCTTGTGGATGATCTCCTCCCTGACCCTGTAGATGTTGGTCCTTCCCCTGTTCTCTATGACCTCTAGGGCGTTGTACCTGTTGTTCAGTATGGAGAGTATGTGCCTCTCGGACTCGGGAACCGTGGAGGAGTCGAAGGGCTCCGACCCGTGCTCAAGGGTTAGCCTGCGAAGCACCTCGTTGTACTTGGTTCCCCTGCTCGGAATCCTCACGCCCCTCCTCTTGGATCCCGAGTTGCCCAAGGAGTCGACGATCTTCTCGGTTATCTCGACGAGGCTGGAGACCTTCTCCTCTATCCTCTGCATCCTCTCCTCCAGCAGCCCGCTTCTTCTCTCGATGGCACCGGCGAGAACGTTCTGACCCCTGCGATCCGTGTTTATGTGGGGAAGGCTTCTAACCACCTGCATTAATGACCTTTCATCAAGAGACGGAAACAGAAGTCTTACCGTTCCATCCCTCTTGACCTCAACCTCTAGCTTCAAAGACCCCTCGAAAGCCTGATCTAAGGCCTCATCCATCCTCAAACCACCTTCGACCTGGCTGCTCCCAACTAAGCCCCCTATTTCCCGGAAGGTCAGATCGTTTTGATACTCGGCCGTGAGACAGACACTTCCCCCTTATATTTCTTACGCGGAAAGAGACGCCTCCTCCCGCTCGCCACACACCCCCAGCTTCAGCAGAAATCGTAGGTCCGTTTGCGGATGATACTACATTGGACGCATCCGTATCGAATATTTTTTAAGCAAGATGAATATCTTACTTCAAGCGGCCGAGGTGTCCAAATGTCTGCAGAACTGTCGGTTCAGCGCGCCCTCGACGAGCTCGAGAGAAGGCTCGACGCCTTGGATGAGAAGGTGAATCGTGCCCTCGAGCAGAGCATGTCCCTGTTGGAATACGTGAGAAGCCACAATGTTTCCACAACTCCACAAAGAGTGGTTACGCGCAGGATAGTACTGGAGCAGACGGTTACGGTACCTGACGATCCCGACGTCGAATCGCCTTAAGCACCCTCTATACTCGATTCGCCTGCCTTCCGTCCAGCCGGCTCTGCGTCGAGGTCTTACGAAATAGTTCGAGATGGTTTCCTGTTGCATCGTTCACGCCTCCAGCCCCTCCCCGCTTCTAATCTGCAGCCTTGGGTTGCCCACCGAAAGCGATCGTAACCTCTCCTCCAGCCAAGAACACCATCTGCCCCCAGCCCGCCCCGTATCTTAATAAAGGGCCGCGTCGCTGGATAGACAATCTGAAACAAGCTCAGGCAGATGATCCGATGCACCAAGAAAGGGAGAATCCTCACAGCGCGGCGGAACCGGATGATCCCATCTCTCATATCGACCGTCTGGGAACCAGGCTCACGCGCCTTGAGGAGGCCCTGGACCGCCTGATAGAGACTCACCGCATCCTCATATCCACCATCAGGGAGAGGGAGGGGAGCAGGAGGAGGAAGGAGATGCCGAGCCCGGATACCAAGTACTACGACTTCTTGGTCTACCTCGAGAAGACGTTCGGCGGGTCCGAGTTCACAAGCGAGGAGATACCCCGCAAGAGTCGTCACATCCTCTCAATCCTAAGCACCGAGTACTGCTCCCTCGAGGTTGTCTCCAAGAGGGGAAGGACAAACGTCTACAGGATCTCAGAGGCGGTTCGACAGAGGCTCCGCGTCCAGCCCCGCCCCTAGTTACGGTCGCGTATCCTTTCCCAACTGTTTCAGAACCCCAGAGGGCCCGCCGTCCAGTCCTCCTCGGAACCTATAAAAGTGGCTGCGCAAAGAGGCAGCCCGGCACAAGAGATTGATAGAGATAACCAGACAGCCAGATGGTTCGGTCAGGATCAAGATAGAGCAGGAGAAGCTGGAGGACGTCAAGGAGATCCTGTCCTCCCTCTTCAGGGAGAGCACCTTCACCCAGGTGAGGGTGGAGTCCCTCTCCTCCAGGTTCAGCCAGCTCGAACAGTCGATAGCACACCTCATCGAGGTGAACAGGCAGCTCGCCGCCGCCCTGGGGCAGAAGAGGGAGAGGAAGATGAAGCTCCCTGCAAAGGGAACCAAGTACCTCGACCTGCTCTGGAGGCTCTGCTCGAAGTACCTCGACGGCATCTTCACCAGCGAGGAGGTGCCCGAGAGGCAGCGGCACATCCTCTCAATCCTCAAAAACGAGTACGACGTCCTAGAGGTCGCGGAGAGGAAGGGGAGACGCAACTTCTACAGGATCAGGCAGCCGGTCGTCAGAATGCTCCTGGAACAGATGGGCAGCACCTTCTCGATAAAGCTAAACGAGGATCTGGGCCCGCAGATAGACCAGCTCATCGCCCAGGCAAAGGAGAAGATAAGCTTCCTGGTCGACGTCTCGAAGGAGGATTCGAAGCTCCTCTACAGGTTCTACCTGCCGGACCCATCGGCGGCCCAGTCGCTGAAGGAGCAGCTCGCCGAGATAAGGGCAGAGATGGAGGCCTAGGCCTCCCTAACTATCAGGTTCGTCTTGCTGCCGACGAACCTGCTCAGGTTCGAGGTCACCGACAGCTGGACCGAGCTGTCCTTGAAGAAGAGCCGGTACTTCTGCCTCAGCCCGTTGCCCTCGATGAAGGCGTAGGTGAAGCCCGGGTAGCGCTTCTGGTTGGTCTCGAGGAAGGCGTCGCAGCTCTTCCTGTCCTTGCCCCTGATCTCGACGATGGTCGACGTGCCCCCGGTGGTGAGGATCCTCTCCATTATCTCCTTCCTGATCCTGTAGATGTTCGTCCTCCCACGGGTCTCGACGACCTCTAGGGCGTTGTACTTGTTGTTAAGGATGGATAGTACATGCCTCTTCTCCGAGGAGACCTGGTTGCCCTCGAAGGTGTTGCTGCCGAAGCGCTCGACGAGCTCCTGGAGGACCTCGAAGTACTTGGTTCCCTGGCTCGGTATCCTGGGCTCTCTGTTCCTCTTCTCCGGGCTGAGGGACTGTATCAGCTCCTTGTTCATCTCTATCAGGCTCGCTATCTTCGACTCCAGATCGTCTATCCTCTGCTCTATCGCCTGCCTCCTCCTCTCGGTCTCGGTCTGCTGGATGGGGGAGGGTGCAAGCCTCCTGGGCTGTGCGGAGCCGGATGCCTGCAGAGTTGTCGGATGCTCGGCTCTGCTCGAGATGGCGATGGACCTCACCCTGGCCGAGTCCTCCTGCGAACTCTTCTCCGATGCCCAGCCGGTTGAGATCGTCCTGACGAACTCCATCAGCTGCTTCACATCATTCACGGGAAGCTTGAGGTGGACGGTTCCCACGTTTCTCAATTCGATTTCCACGCTACCAATCCTAGCCGATTGCTCCAAACACAGCCCTCCATTAAGGCTTTGATACATGTAATAGAGATATCTCAACATTAATAAAGGTTTCCCAAACCTTGCCTATGGTATCATTCCCCTGCATTGAGCCTATCGCCAGCGACCTGCGAAGACGGCGCGAGGAGCCGCAATTTCCCGGCAGTTCTGGCCCCGATGGGGCGGATTCCGCCGCCCAACGCGGCCCGATCCCAACCTAGAAAGAGGCCTCCTCGCAACGAACCTGCGAACCGTCCAATCGAGACGCATCGCGGCCCGGGTCCTCGGGGGGCCGGAACACTTCGATGACATTCTGTCCACGCCAGATCCTCCCTTTTATATCCCGGCGGGACGAGGGTATCTCGAACGAGATGACCATATCCGTCAGCGTGCCGGCGAGGATCAACATCCTGGGAAACCCCACCGATGGGCTCGAGGGGGACTTCTGCACAATCTCCTGCGCCATATCTCTGAGGTGCTACGGGGTATTCGAGGAGAGCGAGGACTTCGTCGTAGAGGTGAAGGGC
>CAYWSC010000151.1:0-5031 GCA_964460695.1 Hadarchaeota archaeon (SeqCode) | reverse complement strand
AGGGTATGCACCTTTGACGACGACGTTACCCAGAGCGCGACAGAACTCTTGATGGAGGTGGCCTCCGTCCTAGGCTGCGACCCGTATGCAGAGTCCGCGCGGTTCGCCTTGGAGTTCATCTTGGAGAGCCAGTTTCCAAACGGCGCCTGGCCCCAGAGGTACCCCTTGACGGGAAGCTATCCGAACTACTACTCCGACTTCTACACCTTCAACGACGGGGTGATAAACGACTGCACATCCGTGATGATCAAGGCCTACAAGCAGTACGGGGATAGAAGGTGCCTGATGGCCGCGGAGCGAGCCGGCAACTTTATCATTCAATCCCAGTTGCCCGACCCGCAGGGCGGATGGGCCCAGCAGTACTACTGGAACCTCTCGCCGGCCTGGGCCCGATCCTTCGAACCCCCAGCCGTCTGCAGCCGGGTCACCGCTAAGAACATAGATACCCTGGTTGACCTCTACCTGCTCACCGGGAACGAGACCTACCTTGCACCGATACCTAGGGCGATGCGTTGGCTCAACGCCTCGAAGATCGGCGAGGACCTATGGGCGAGATTCTACGAGCTAGGGACCAACAGGCCGATATACTGTGACAGGGACAGAAGGATAACATACAGTCTCTCCGACCTATCAGAGGAGAGGAGATACGGCTACAGCTGGCAGGGGTCCTGGCCCCGCAAGTCGGTAGCGAGATACGAAGAGGTCGCCTCCAAGGGGAGGGAGAGATACCTAGAAGAGAGCCAGCGCCCTATGACCCCCGGGGAGATGGAGGCAAAAGCAAAGTCGATGGAGGCCCAGGTCAGATCGATAGTCGAGTCGGTCGATGGCCAGGGAAGATGGGTTCAAGACGGCTGGATCTATTCAAAGACATTCGCAAAGAACATAGTGACCCTTTCGAGGTACCTGAACTACTCGGGCTGGAGGGGCCCGCCGAGGGTGCCCAGAATTGACTCCTACCTAGTATCGATATCTGGAGAAGGGCTGCTGGTCAGGGTCAACGTGAGCCTTCCAAACGAGTCAGCCGACATATCGCGGGTCTTCCTCACCTGGACCCCTCCCAACGATCTTTCTGTGACCGAGCTTTCAGACGACGGCGCAGAGCCTGACCGTCTGCCTGCAGACAGGGAATTCGCATGCGTCCTCGACCCGGATCACGGTGAGTGGAAGGCGGTCTTCCAGGGAGTCCTGGTCGCCGAGGACTCCGAGGGTCATTGGAACCTCTCGGTCCTGCCCCTCGGTCTGTGCGACTCCATGAGGGACCTCTACCGAGAGGCGAACCGGTTGCTTCAGGAAGCCATAGGGACAGGCGTGGACGTGGGAGATGCAGGGCAGCACTTGGCAGAGATTCATGCGCGTATGGAGGCGATTAGAAGCGAAGAGGACGCTCAGCGGATCTACCGTCAGCTTGAGAACCTGTCCCAGCAGCTGGATCGTCTCGTCCTCACCGGACTGATTGCCAAGGCCGAGCGTCTTGTTGATTCTGCAGAAGAGAGTGGCCTAGATGTATCTAGACACAGACTCTTCCTGGAGATCGCAAGGCAGAGATTCGAAGAGGGGAACTACCAGTCTGCCAGGCAGTTCCTAGGCCTGCCCCTCGCGTTGGAGGCGAGGATAGGCGAGGGCTACAGGATCGAGCTGCTCCTTCTCTTCGCGATATGCTTGTGGTGTCTCTATGGATCTACCTCACGATTTCGAGAATCTTCTTGAACTCCGGGGTCCCAGCCACCCCTAGGAGCTCGAAAAGGGCCATCTCCACCGTCGTGAGGGGAATCCCCATGGATGCCATCCTGCCAAGGGCGACCTCTCTGTCTGCTGCCCTTCTGGATGAAACCGCATCCGCGACGATCTCGACTTGGAAGCCCCTCTCCTTAAGATCCCTAGCCGTCTGGTAGACGCATACGTGCGTCTCTATCCCGACCAGGAGGACCTGGTCCCTTCCAAGCGCTTCTAGACGGCGGACGAACTCCTCGCTGCCCATGCAGCTGAAGCAGATCTTCTCAACTGGATCCACATCGGAGAGTAGGCGTCGAATCTCAGGTATGGTGGGACCGAGCCCCTTCGGGTACTGTTCGGTCAGGATTATCGGAAGGCCCAGGATCTTTGCGCCCCTTACCATCTTCGACACGTTCTGGAAGAGGCGTTCCCTCTGGTCCATGAGCATGGCGAGCTTGCCTTGAATGTCAACCACTACAAGGACACACCTGTCTCGTTTCAGCATGCGACGAAGAACCTCCTGCATGTTAAAAGTGACTTCCCGAGCAATCACCTGTGTGGAACGACGGAGGGACGCTTGTAGCAGGACCCGCCTGCGCCGGGCCACCGGTCGAGCGAAAAAGACTTCAACCAGAGGCAGGTAGCCGGCACCATGTCTAAAGGCCAGGGATCGTCGGGCAAGTTGCTGGTTCGGGCAAGGACCGTGCTCATCGTGGTCGGATCGAAGGCCTCCACGGCCGAAGAGAAGGCAGCCAAGATTCTGGCCCACAGGCTTGAGAAGCGGAGCTCGGTGTCCGTTTCTTCCTGTAGGGAGGAGGATCTCCAGCAAACCATCGGGGGCAAGGACCTAGCCGTCGTCCTCGGATCAAGGGAGCGGAGCGGCCTGGTAGGAGAACTCCTTACCTCCTTCAATGCAGACCTGCCTAGGCTTCCAAACTCGGGGAAGGCCCATCCAGAGGGATTCTCGGTTGCCTCGGGCCAGATTCGAGGCGTGCCATGCGTGTTGGTGGCAGGTGTCGACGAGAGGGGCGTGATCTACGGAGTGGGCTGGTTTCTCAGATCCATCAGGTTCCTGGATGGATACATAGAGGTCCCGGCTCTCTCCGCCAGCGAGAAACCGGCCTTCTGGATGAGAGGCGGCAACCCCACCGGCCCAGGGAGCAGGGCCCGCCTGTTCGGCAAGCTACGGCCGCAGACCCAGGAGGAGAGACTGGAGATGATGGAGGATCTGATGCTCCTCGGCACCAACATCTTCGCAGGTGACCCGGAACTTGTCCGATCGTACGGCATGATGACGACCTTTGGGAGGACGGCTAACGAGGCTCCACGCGGCCCGGACGGGAAGCACACGTTTCCGAGGGAGTGGGCGGCCGACGGCGGGCTGTCCAGGGAGTACATCTGCCCCTCGATACCCGAGGCGAGAAAGGCCCTGTTGGATATCTTCGAGGATCTGTTCAAGAATTCTCCCGACTACGACTTCTTCACGACGAACTCGGGTGACAGCGGCGGCTGTAGGTGCGAGAGGTGCATGCCGTGGGGCGCCACCTACATTCGACTGGTCCACGAAATCGCGGACATCCTCCACAAGTACCATCCGAACTGCAAGGTCCTCGCAACCAACCAGGATCTCACCAACGAGGGAAACCAGGCGATCTTCGACTATCTCAATTCCGGCGACTCGAGCTGGCTGTTTGCAATCAGGTACGGCCCCGGGGCAGACGAGATGCAGACCTACATCAGGGGACCCGTCAATCCGAGGTGGTTCGAGTACGAGGGCTTCGGCCGGCTTGGTAACTTCCTCAAGTACATGCACCACGTCCTCCCCAGGACCACGAACATAGCCCTATACACGGACATAACTCACTGGATGCAGTCACAGTTCGGCGTCGAGAGGCCCGACGTGGCGCTGGCAGCGGTCTACGGCCGCAGGTCGTGGAATGCCCGCCCTAGACACTTCCACAAGGTGGCCCGGGAGATATTCCACTACGCCCTTGGCGATATGCACTACAGCGAGGGGATGCATGACGACTTCAACAAGTGGCTCTGGTACAGGATGCTGTGGAACCCACACCTGGAGGCCGAGGAGATAACCAGGGAGTACTGCAGATACTGGTTCGGTCCAGACGCGGAGGAGGAGATGACCAGGGCGATATTCCTCATGGAGGAGACCCTCGAGAAGCCCGTATTGGGCAACCCGGGGATACCGAGGGCGGTCAGGCTGCTTAGATCGGCCAGAGAGAAGATTCCGCCCAACCTGATGAGGATCGACTATCGCTGGAGGATAATAATGCAGAAGGCCCTCATGGACCTCTACATCCAGCGCAAACTTGAGAGGGGAGAGAGGCTGAAGGCAGAGGCTAGACGGATCCTAGAGGGTTTTCTCGGAAAAGGAGATCTGCGGCAGGCTGTGGAGGAGGCGCTGGAGGTCCTCAGGCGCCCCCTCGTAACCCCCTCTATGCGCTCGATAAAGAAGGAGGCCATTTCGATAGGCGAGGAGTCCAATGAGATCATCGGCTACAGGGTTCCCGCGCCGTTCATAGTTGATGAACTCGACCTGACCGAGGTGGAGTGGTGGAGGAAGACCCTCGGAGAAGCGCTGGGCAAAGATGAGTCCGGCCTCAGAAACGCTGTGATGATGGTTCTGAGGTACGACGATCCGGGGAGGGGTGGCTTCTACGACAGCCCTGGCTGGCCATCGGTGTCTGAACATCTCGTCGAGGGGGAGACCCTCTGGGGGTTTATGCCTTTCCCCGGGCCTGCAAAGCTGTCGCACTACAACCTGGCATACAGCTTCGGAAAGGAGAGAGGTGTCAGGTTCAGGTACCGGGGACTTGACCCCCAGGCGGACTACGTCGTAAGGATATCCGTGGGTGTCCACGTGCCCAGAGAGGAGGCTCCCGTTCCCCTCTCGAACCTCGGGCAGGTCATAGAGGTCAACGGCGTCCAGGTCTCCGAAGAGCTTCCCATCCCCGTGGGGGAGATCAAGTACTTCGAGTACGAGATTCCAAGGGAAGCCGTAGGAGACGGGGAGGCAGAGATAGCCTTGAGGAGTACATCCAAGGCCCTCCCGATAGTCGGGTTATGCGAGATCTGGCTTATGAAGAAGCAGGAGATGCCGTGGACGGCGCGCCTCTAGGGTCTCCCGGCGTGGTTGCGGATGTCGCTGAAGGGCAGTCAATCCATGCGAAATACTCATTGAGGACAGCCAATGTTGTGATATCCTTTTAATCCTTAATTTGTCGAGCCGACGCTTGCGTGAATCCAGATGGGAGCTGATGTCTGGCTGGACGCCTACGAGAAGGGCAAGAACCTGGCTCT
>CAYWSC010000150.1:0-5044 GCA_964460695.1 Hadarchaeota archaeon (SeqCode) | reverse complement strand
GTTTCGAGAGGAGGAAGTTCTTCCGCATCTGCAAGGCTTCAGGCTACTGGCATCCCATCAGTCGACGGGCTCCCAATTCTTCCTAAGCAGCTTTGGGTTGAACTTTCAGAAGCCTGAATTGTTTTATGAAGAGGAGGCGTGTCAGATCGAGCTACCCAAATCGACCCGGGGAAAGATCAGAGGCCATGACAGCTATCTCGTTATCGCCGCTGAGGAGCATCATCACGGCCGCGATAGCGGCTACGATCGCCACCACAGGAACACCGGCAAACCTGCCCCCCATGGCGTCCTAAGAACGCTTAAAAGATTGGAAGAGGCGTCGGCGCTTAAAGACCAGTGGTCGTCTTCGTAACCCTTGTACCCAAGGACATGGGAGAGGGTCTTGTCCCAATGCTCGTTGCTCTGGAGGTAGGCGACGCCACTTACCTGCAGCTGGCCCATCTGTCAACGGCGATAACACGCGACGACGTCGAGATGATCAGGATGCTCATCCACGTCGCCCGATCCAAGGTCAACTCGAAACGAAACCAACGATAAGGACAAGACGAGGTGTGTCGCTACCTAGCAGCCGACCTGAACAATGACGGGTTCATCAAGCTCATAATCACGGATCACACAGGCAATGTGCACGTGGCAAAGCACGAATGAACCCAGCTTCGGCACAAGAAGCTTCCCGAAGAGATCTGGACGGAAGTCATCAACCTAGACTTCACCGCAGATGGACTGCTTGACGTGATCGTAGCAGCTGAAGGCCATCGCCCGTGGAAGGCCAAGGATGTAGTGGACCGGAGCGGTAAGGACGAATTTAGCCGTCTCTCGGCCTCGGCCCAGCAAACCTCGCCGCCCGTCATCCAGGCCCGCACCTAGCATGCATTGTCCCCCCTCTTCCAAACTAACTGAGAACTCAAAGAAGCAGACCGAGGATTGTGCATGCGAAACCCATGGCCAGAAACGTCCCCCGCACGATGGTCCACTCGCGACAGCGACTCCACTGCGAGAATCCGAAAAACCCGCCCAGACCGCCACCAAGTACCGGGAAAGGCTTCAGTATTGCAATCAGCACGTAGAGCCAGATCCCAAGGACGAAAGGCCAACGATGCCACAATGCTCCCGCCCAAGTCTGCATGATTCTTCCAACAACCATGATGAAAACAGGGAGCGAAGCCAGCGAAGCGGCGTGAAAAGCCGCGAAGGCCCTCCTCGAGATCACCCTCCTCTCAAAGGCCCAGTACTCGAAGTTGTCCGAGAGAACCATATACGGCACGAACCAGAACACCACGATGGCAGACGCCAGAACAGCTGGCCTGGACAGAGGAAGGGCCGCCAAGGTGGAGCGAAAAAGAGCCACGGAAGAGGCGAGCGAAATTCCACCGAAAAAGCCCACGCTGTGCTCCATCCACTTCCACGAGTCCACCCTCCACCCCGCCCTCACCGCCTTGCGATGCAGCAGCAGCCCCGCCACAAAACCTCCCCCGTAGCCGAACCACCCAAGGAGGCCAGTCCCCAGCACGACGAGATCCCTCATTGCAGCAAAGTACGCCATCGTTGAAACGGCTCCTCCGAGCGTGGCTGCCCAGTAGTCGCTCCTCGGAGGCGAAAGCCGCAGCCCCAGACCAAGGACAAGCAGCTTGTAGGCAAGGAAGGCGCCTAGGGATGCAAGGACCGCCCACAGAGCAAGGTCGTCCAAGCCGTAGGAGGCACCTCTCATAAGGAGGCCGAGGGCGGTTGCAGGGTAGAAACCTATCATGCCGCCCACCAGGAAGATGGCGAACAGGCCGAATCCTGGCGACCTCTGTGGTATCTCCCGCCCCTCCTCGTCCCGCGAATCCCCCTTCCCAACGACGTAGGCCACGATCTGTCCGTAGCTGATATCCCCGCCCACAGAGTGGCTCAGCGCGATGACGGCGCCGAAGACGAGCATCTGCCACGCATTGCCCGACTCTCCGAAGGCCAACCAGATGGACATCCCACAGAGAGCCCCCACCGCGGTTTCTCCCCACCAGTGCCCCCAAACCCCTCTGATCGCCCATCCCAACGACGTCGTGAGCGCGACCAGACAAAACCTCAGCGCCAAATCGATCACACGGCATGCCCCCTGAAACCCCGCGTTGGCGCTGCGCTTAGAAAATATGCCGTCTCTCCCGCATCCCGTCGAGATCCATGCTACATATCTGCATCTATGCCAACAAACGCTACTCCCTACCTCATGCTCCTCTTTCTCTCTCACTTCGGCAGGCGTATCTGGGCGTGGGACCGAAGGCAACTAGGCTTGCAGGCGAGCTCATCGTATGGTGGCTACCGATAGGGGTACAAGACGAGAATAGTCGACGCTTCCGCGAGGACTGGCCAACCTCCGGTAGGCCATCTTGATCTTTGATCGCCGAACAACCGGTTAGGGGTGTAGCCATGTCCAAGATCACGTCCTGGTGTCGCCTGCCAATAAAGGTCAGCGCCACCCATACGGTGCAATGCGCCAAAGCCCGCCCAAAAAAGACTAGATCTGAACCATGCAGGTGGGCGGGGGATGACCTTCGTCAACTACCTCAGCATAGAGGAGGGGCAGTTCAGCTACAAGGATGCCGCCGACCAGATCGAATGCCTAATACCAGAGGGCGTAACGGGCTTCGACATCATATTGGACCCTCACTCCAAGAACCTCGAAGTGCCTGAGGCCTGTAGGGACCTTATCTCAAGCCTCAAGAAGAGCTAGGACCCTAATGGGCGGCTGCAGCAGCTTTCGCTAAAGCCCGCGCCAGACGCAAACGCAAAACTTGCCATCGCCCAGCTCATGTGGACGCCGGACCTTCGCCCTGGGCTTTTATCAGGAATTTGTAAACCAGCCATGCAGCCGCGGCCGACAAGCCGACTATCAAAACGTCAAGACCGACCCTCAGCAAGATCTGGCTCCTCCTCATGCGCTCCGCGGCCTGCCGCTCCGAGGCCCTTTCCTGGTTCAGCCTTGAGATTTCGATCTTGAACGCGGAGAGGTTGTGCACGGACGACTTCCGATCGCCGCTCATCAGCCAGGCGACAACGCTCGACAACAATCTGGTGTAGTTCGCGTCGCCAAGGAGCTTGGATATATCCGAGGGTGGATCCAAGGAGGAGAAGAAGGCTGATCTCCCCTCCTTCTCATACAGGACGACAAGCGGAAATCCGTTGCCCTCCTCCACGTACAGATCGCTCACAGTCCCCGCCGGCGGCAAGACCCTGACAGCCCGTCGAGCCCCCTCGCTCCACCTTATCACCATCCGCCTCTCAAGGGTTGTGAACCTGTCGGGAAGATCCGCCGTCACCTCGTGCAAATCCTTCCTGACGTAGACCATCTCGTACCGGCGGGTTTGACGATTGAAGCCTGCCGTCGTGCTCGTGTTGGCGTAGACCGGGAAGACCTGGCTTGCCAAGATGCCAGAGTCCTCCTCGATTCCGGCGTCAAAATTGCCAAGAACCGATCCACCCCGAGCGAAGAACCACCTAGCCGCCTCTGCGTTCATGCTAGCCTCCCGCGTGTTCATGAGAAGGAAAATCAACCTCACCTGCGGCAGGAAGGCGACCGAGTTGAAGTACTCCGGGTCCTGGGTCACCCAGACCTCCGACTCGCCGAACACCGGGCGCAACGCCTCACCCAGACCCGAGGCCAACCCCTCCCTGCCCGACCTGTCGTAGATCAAAACGATCGATCTGGAGGCACTCACTGACGAAGTCGCCAAGACGAGCAGCAAGACCAGGGCAAGGCGCTTCATACGCTAACCACCCACCGCGGAAGGAAGCTCCCTCGCGATCGTCCGCCAGATTTGGCCGTCGACCCAGATCTGGACCAAGTAGAGGTTCCTCTTGGAGAGATATGCACGTGCCGTCGCGGGGAACTTGAACGCGCTTCCATGGACCTTGTACTGGACGACCACCCTGTCATCCCTCCTCAACCCATCCCAGTGCAGAAGGCCCAGCCCTGGAGCCTCCGACAGAGGCAAGACGCCCTCTTCCAGCCCGGCGTCCTCATCCGGCCTGAAGTAGAGGGTCTCCTCCCCAGCAACGATCTTCATGTCGTACAGGAATTCCTGAATTGCCGGGAAGAATGCGGCGTAACCCCTGAAGTAGCCGGCCAGGGTGCCGTTGGGCCAGAACACGGCGGCGAACATGGTCGGAGTGTGCCGCAGGTCCGTCTCATTCGCGATGCGGGCATACATCGGGGTGAAATCGAGCGCGACCATCTCGCACTCCGCCCCACCGAAGGTGAGCCTAGTTTCGATCTCGTCGGGCCTGCCCTCCGCCTCATCGAACAACTCGGCAAGCGACCGGACATCTCCAATAGCCTTCAGCCTATCCATGGGCGACCCCGCCACAGGCTCCTCGCCGGGCTCCCTCTCCCTCAGGACTCCAAACCTCAGCTCGACGCTGGCGATCCTCCTCCTGGCAACGAGCGCAAGGGAGAACTGATCCGTCGTTCCAACCTCCCGTGCGAAAAGGCACTCGGGAACCGCGACCTCCAATACCTCGAAGGGCTCGGCCGACCTCTCCCCGAAAACCAGAAGGCAGAAGGCGGTCGAACCTATCAATGCAATGAGGATGTAGCCAACAAGAACTCTGTTCAAAGCGACCCCTTCCCGCGCGTTACAGAAACCTCCCGATACAACCTTCTGCGCACCATCAACGTGTACAGGATTGCCACGCTCAGCATCGCCGTTCCGCTCACGGCCATCCACTCGATGGCGAAAACCCACAGAAGCGCCCTACGCCTCAGAAGAACCGCCGTCCTTTCCGCCTCCCCAAGCTTGTCCACCGCCTCATCCAGCGTCCCCAGCGCATCCTCAAGCTCAAGCTGCATGTAAAGATCGAGAGCCTGTCCCTTGACCTCCTCCGCCTCGACCAGGCGAGCTTCAGCAGGCCTGGGGTTGGCTCCAAACCTCTCGACGAACTCGAGCGTTGCAAGCAGTAGCGTCCTTACGTCTTCGTAGTACCGCATCCTCTGCCTGACCCGGTGAACCAGCTGGACGTCGCTCGGCAGGCGCTCGCCCGCGGTGTACAGCATCATGTTCACCGCAAA
>CAYWSC010000149.1:0-5081 GCA_964460695.1 Hadarchaeota archaeon (SeqCode) | reverse complement strand
CTTATCGAACCCCGGTCTATTGTTACCAGTCCCTGCCTCTTGGCTTGGCCGAGGGCGAGAACTGCTGTCTGCCTTCCAAGAGCCTGGATAGCCTCGTCCATAGATATGGAGTCTCTTCCCTTAAGAATCTGGAGCAGCCTCTCCTCCGGGAGTCCCGAGTCGAGGACCTCCCTGCCGCGCGGAGTGAGTTCGAAAACCTCTCGGGAGACCTCCCTTATCTTGGCGAGCCCCTTGTCGCTTAGCATCGACGCTCCGAAGTACACTGATTGCGTCGGGAGGGACAGGCTCTCGGCGAGTTCCTCTACGGTTCTCTCTCCATCTCCAAGCTCGCGGAGTAGGGCTACCTCAAGTCTGTGAAGCTCCTTCATGGGTACACCGAGTGCTTGTCACTTGGAGAGGGATAGAATCGCCTCGGCGATATCGCCTTTGGCGCGTATAAGCGCCTCTCTTGCCTTCTCCTTGGACGTCTTGGCTTGGGCCGCCACGAGTTCGACGTCCTCCTCCGACACATCTGGCTGCTTGGATTCTGGCTGTCCAGAGGAAGGCTTCTCGACCCGTGACTCCTCGCCAACGACCTGGAAGGTCGTCTGGCCCATTATCTTCATCCTCGTGACCTGCGGCTTGGATATGACTATGTCTCCGCCGGCCCGGTGGATGACGACCTTCTCGACGCCATCGACCTCCTCAACCTTTACGCCCATCTGGCGCATCATTCTCTCCATTTGCTTCGGATTTATCCCCTTCACTGGAAACATACCTGTCGCCCCTCATTTCTCATTCGAAGTGAAAGCTTTCCGACGAGGATCCTGACGTCTGTTCTCAGGGATGGGTTCTCTATTCTTCTCATCTCGTCCTCAAGTTTCGATATGAGCTCGGTCAGGGTTGAGGATGACTGAAGCAGGCCTGAGAGAAGGCTCCTTGTTCTACCTATGTAGCAGAGGTTGGGCAGGCAGTCTTCAAATACGTCCCAGACCCGTTCTTTCAGGTCCTCGTTCATTCTCTCCTCCTAGCCCGAGGTGCGCTCAGGATACACGGATGCCCACAGCTTAAAAATCGTCCTGGCCTGCTCCCTGTCCGAAGGCGCAGCTGGGCACGCCTCGGCGAGCCGCCGGTCCTAGCGCTCGGGGACAAAGATGACTGGATAGTTGTGGTAGCATCTCCATCTAGTCGGGCCGCCAGACTCCCTCCATATGAAGATGTCCGAAGGTCGCTCAAGGGCGATGGGACGTATCTTCTCCATGGGCATCCCGCAGAGGGGACAGAGCGGCACGCCGCCCGAGTGGTCCAGCTCGACTCTCTCCGGCACGGATTCTTCGCCGAGGTACAGCATGCCGCTGATCTTGGTCCTCGGCATCCCTCCGGCTCCAGCCCGGATAGAGAGGTTAGAGACGTGCTTTGCCACGGATCCTCTGTCCGCCCCTCTCCGGCCTCTCCCATGAAGTACGGCCAAGATTGCTGCCGTCAGCATGGCGACGAGGACTCCCACCGCAAGACTCAACGCTTCAGCATTCATGGCGCATTGCCGCTCTCCAGCCCCACATCGCTCGTTGGTTGTTCGCTAGCGGGCATCCTGGCTGCCCTGGAGGAGGTCAATCAGCATCTCTAGGCTGAGGTGGCCTGACACGGCCTCTTCACACTCGCACGCGATGCAGCTCGTTATCTCCTCCGACTTCTCGAACAGGTCCTTGACCAGAAGACGGAAGGTTTCTTCTGGAAGCTCTCTCTCCTTGGACAGTCGTTCCCTGATCCTATCCCTGCACTCGGAGAGATGGTAGACCTCTAGATGCCTGACAATCCTGTAAGCCTCCAGAGCGGACCTGCCAGAGGCGACCTTCTCCCCCGGGAAGCAGAGAGCTCCCTTGTCGCCGTAGTCTACGTACGAGCCGTCGCTCTCCCTTCCAGAAAGCCACGGGCAGTTCTCGCGAAGAACCTTTACATGTTTGGCGAGGAGGTCGAGGTGTTCCTCGAGGGAGCCCATCCACCATCACCCCGTTTGAAGTCGGTTTCAATAGGCAAGATGCCATTTAAAAATACTCGCCCGCATCATGGCCACCCGAAGCCGCTGGCAAGCGGCGCCAACCAGGCGTTAATTGCCTAGTTCTGCTCATTAGGTGAAAGGTGTCAATTTGGGTAAGCGACCGAGGAAGTGGAAGAAGAAAGGACGAATGAGATGGAAGTGGAAGAAGAAGCGGATGAGGCGGAAGAGGCGCGCTCAAAGGCGGTCAAAGTGAGTGCCTACCGGATGGGAAACCTGTAGACCCTTCCGCAAGACATACACGTGTAGATCGCCCTGCCCTTCCTTATCCTCACGCGGAATGTCTTCCCCGGGATCATCAGGGTGTTGCATCTCCTACAGATCTTCCTCCTAAGCCGGGGTATCCTCACCTTGCACCTGGTAGATATCGCCCGCGCCAGTTGGACATATCTTCTCGACCTGTCTGGGTTTCTCTCCAGCTCGTCGCGCGCTGCCTCCATGAGCTTAGAGATCCTCTGGAGTGCTATCCTTTTCGCTGGTACGTGCCTGCCCCTCGTCCTCACCGTGCATCCCTCCTCGAGTACGAGCATACAACCTCGTTGACAACGGTCCATGCTTCCAGCGGTTCGTCGCACAGTCTGACAAGCCGCCCAATCTCGTCAACGGGGCTGAGATAGAAGCCCCTCGGAAATCCGCCCACGATGACCATTGCCCGCTGGGCTCTACCAATCTCCGAATCGATATCAACCAGTTCGCCTCTTCGAGTCATTACGAGGCAAACGTCCGGATCCAACCTCTCCTTGAGTCTTGCAAGACCCATCTGCTCGTAGTGGACGAGGTTCGTTCCGGCCTTTCGGGCCAGAATGGACTCCAGGATTCCGTAGAATCTATTCTGAGATCTAGGAATCCGGGTCTCTGGTTCGAATTCCATCACCTCATCGTTTCTGGTGTGTACGAAGACCCTCATCTCTCCGCGCCTGCAAGGAATTGAGCCAAGGGCATTTAGAAGACAGATGTGGGTTATGTCGGGGCGGCCCCGCCTATGGCCGTCCGGAAGAGAGGCCATGGCCCTGTGGTCGGTGTTGGAGTCCAGTATGAGCTGGCCCGGTGGCTTTCTTCTCGCCCTGGCCCTTTTCCTGATTGTGGGGTGATCGGCTATTCTCTCCGGGACCAGTTCGACCTCTGCGTCGGCGATCACGAGGTACAGCACTGGACTTTCTCCGCAACTGGAGGCTGGAAAAAGATTAATTAGCCTTTCCCCGGGACCAGCAGTCCGGTGCGCCGGTAGTCCAGCCTGGTTAAGACACAAGCCTGCCAACCGAACGGGGCAGAGCGCTTGCGACCCGGGTTCAAAAGGCACTGCCTGAAAATCCCGGCCGGCGCACATCACTTGGCCCTAAATCTTCGGCGTTTTATCTTCTTGGGCTTTGCCTGATCCGCTATCTTGAACTCCCTCTCCTTACGGGGCTCGGTTCGGGGAGGATGCTTTGCAACAAAGATTGCGGTGGGGACGCATACGACGAGCAAGAAGACCAAGATGCTCTGATTCCGGTTTATCCTAGCCACCGTGGAGAGGAGGCGTAGGGTGACGGACACGGTGTCCGGCGCGCGAGTGGAAATCTCGTCGGCTGAGAAATACCAGTAGTACGACACCACCTTGTACGGATCTGTCTCGAAGAGCGGGCTAAAAGACTCCTCGGCTCCCGGCGGAGACAGATCCCGTATCTGGTACTTCCAGTTTGGCCAGTTGACGGCTATGGTTAGTCCTCGAACAGGCCCCACCACCTTTGGAATCCCGTAGGTGAGAAGAAGGTCCAAGTGCCGGCCGACCTCGACGGCCTGCATCGGCGCGTAGAACCTCAGCTCCACCGAGGTGGAATTCGTCTCGATCTGTATCTCCTTCCCCTCGGCCTTGTCGAGGAGCCTCATCCTAGAGGTCGTGCCGTTCTGCAGCGGGTAGAGAGAGATCCCCTCAACTGGAATCGAGGGTAGGAGGACTGAGAGGCGGTGAACCGAAAGGTTCTCCTCCGAAAAGTCGAACCTGTTGAAGTAGAAGACGAAGAAGGAGTTCGGACCAGGCGCCTCATGGATCTGGATGGTGAGGCGATAGGTGACCGCATCGGCTGCAATGACACCGGGAAGGAGGTAGAAAGAGAGGATCGACAGCGCCAGGACCCATCGCCAGTAGCCCATATAGCACCACTAGCCTACAGCGGAATTATAATCTTATCTGGCCAGTCAACTCTAGATCAATCCAATTTATATTGGGCCCGGAGGTCGAGTTCGGGGAGAAATGTGAAGCTGAATGAGAGCAAGGTCACAAAGCTGATAATGGAGGAGTTCTTCAGAGACCTTTCCAGCTCTCTGGAGCTCGATGTCGCCGTGGTGGGCGCCGGGCCTTCCGGGATGGTCGCTGCGTACTACCTCTCCAAGGCAGGGTACAAGACGGCAATCTTCGAGAGACGGATGAGCATAGGAGGCGGCATATGGGGAGGTGGAATGATGTTCAACAAAGTCGTCGTGGAGGAGCAGGCCAAGCCCATCTTGGAGGAGTTTGGGGTATCCTCCGTCCCCAAGGGCGACGACCTGCTCGTGGTCGACGCCGTCGAGCTTGCATCCTCCCTCTGCCTAGGAGCCCTGCGGGCGGGCGCCAGGGTGTATAACCTCGTCACGGTTGAGGATGTCGCGGTGAGAGATGGAAAGGTCGTGGGGGTCGTGATCAACTGGAGCGCCGCAGGACTGGCCGGGCTGCATGTAGACCCTATGGTGATTCTCTCCAGACGAACGATAGATGCTACGGGGCATGAGTGCGACGTATGCCGGATAGTGGAGCAGAAGGCGGGCGAGCTGGACACGCCTACTGGAAAGATCATGGGCGAGGGGTCGATGTGGGCCGAAAAAGGCGAGGAGAGCCTGGTGCCCAACTCTAGAGAGGTGTTTCCCAACCTCTTCGTCGCTGGCATGGCGGCGAACGCTGTGTTCGGGAGTCCGAGGATGGGCCCCGTCTTCGGCGGGATGCTCCTGTCTGGAAAGGCGTGCGCAGAAAGGGTTTCTAAGAGTCTTAGAGGTTAGACCTGGGGATTCTGGGTGAAGCTCATCGGCCTCG
>CAYWSC010000148.1:0-5091 GCA_964460695.1 Hadarchaeota archaeon (SeqCode) | reverse complement strand
CCCCGTCTGATCGCCTCGCCTATTCGAGGCGTACGGATGCTCCCTTGCGCGCCGACTCGTACGCCGCCTCAACGACTCTTTGATCCTTCAGGGCCTCCTCGCCTGTGTTGAGGGGTTCCCTGTCTTCAAGTATCGCTGCAGCTAGGTCCTCGATCTCTGCCCTATACATGTTTACCGACGGGGGAGATATCTCGACGCCTCCGAAGGGAGCCCTCGCCTGCCTGGCTTCGTATCCCTTCTGCGCCCCCGTCCTTAGGATTAGGCTGCCTGTGGAATCCTGGCCGATCGTCCTATCCATGAGGATTGAGCCCTCGGTCCCATAGAGCTCGAACCTGTTGAGAGTCGCATGGTCTGGTATGCTGAAGAAGGAGTCGGAGATGCCGTATCCGCCCTGTTCAAAGGCCATGGCCACCAGCGCCGAGTCCTCGACCGGATAGGAGAAGGCCGCGTTGCCGACGACGCCGGAGACGTCCCTGACCTCACCCATGAACATCCTCAAAAGGTCTATGCAGTGGATCCCCATGTCCATTAGGCAGCCGCCTCCTCCTTTTTCCGGATCCTGTCTCCAGGCGCCGTCGATCTCTGGATACCACGTCGTGAGCTGGGCTCTGCCGAGAACCAGCTTGCCGATCATTCCTTGGTCGACGAGCTGCTTGGCCTTGGTGTGGCAGGAGTGGAACCTCATCATGAACCCGACGGCAAGCTTAACCCCGTTCTTCCTACAGGCCGCTATCATCTCTTCGCACTCATCGACGGTCATGCCCAGCGGCTTCTCACAGAGGATGTGCTTCCCATGCTCGGCCGCAGCGATCACCTGGGATCGGTGAGCATTGTTCGGCGAGGCGATGTAGACCGCGTCGACCTGCGGGTCTTTGAGGAGATCCTCCTCACTCGAGTAACACCTGTCGACGCCGTACTTCTCTCCGATCGCCCTCACCTTCTCGATGTGAGGACCCATCAGGGCTACGAGCCTTGAGTTCTCTGCAGGGATGATTCCCTCTGGTATGGTCCGCCTATCTGCTATCCCGCCGCAGCCGATGACTCCCCACCGTACCTCTCTCTTCGACATCGCTCAGCCTCCCCTGCTGTAGTGCCTGAGAACCTTCTTTATCCCGTCAGCTATGAGGCGCATGTGTTCCTCCTCCAGAGTAGGATAGCAGTGCACAATGAAGGTTCTCTCCTCTAGCCAGGCGGCGTTGGGGCAGTGGACCTTTTCGTATCTCACCGAGTTCGGGTCTGTGTACTCCTTGGATTCAAAGGGGAACTTGTACCTCCCGAAGCCGTTGTGCTCGGTGAAGGCCCTTTCCTTGTAGCACTGGGGCCAGAACTCCCTCCAAACGGGGAGTCCCTCGGCCTTCAACGCTTCGAGGATCGTCTTCTTGTCGGCGGTCAACCTCTCAAGATTCAGGACTATTGGGAAGACGTAGAACCCGTTCTGCTTCTCCTTATTGTGAATCGGCAGATACAGGATCTCTTCGCAGTCCCCCAGTTCCTCCAGTAGGATCTCGCCGTTCCTCCTACGCCTGGGGAGATTCCAGGTGTCTATCCTCTCCAGCTCCTTTAGGCCTATCGCCGACTGCATCTCGGTCATCCTATAGTTGAATCCAACCCTGACGTGGATGTAGGGTAGCGTTCCCTCGGCCTCCAGCAGCGACAGCCTCTTCTCCACGTCGTATCCGTGGTCCCTGAACGACCTGCACCTCCACGCGAGATCCTCGTCGTCGGTGGTTACTGCGCCGCCCTCTCCTCCTGTGGTAAAGGTCTTGTTCTGACAGAAGCTGAAGCAACCCACATCGCCCAACGTTCCCACCTTCCTTCCCTTGTATGTCGCGCCATGGGCCTCGGCGCAGTCCTCTATGACCTTTAGGTCATGCTTCTCGGCAACCTCAAGGATCTCGTCCATCTCACACACGTTTCCGTACAGATGCACCGGGATGATCGCTGCAGTCCGATCCGTAATCTTCCTCTCAATATCCTCTGGGTCGATGCAGTGGTCGTTCCTCCTGACGTCGGCGAATACGGGTATCGCGCCAGCCTGAACTACGCAGAAGGAGGTAGCTATGAAGGTGTACGAGGGCACTATCACCTCGTCCCCCGGGCCGATTCCCAGGCTGGCTACCGCTGTGTGGAGAGCACTCGTCCCACTCGTAGTCGTTATGCAGTACTTCGATCCGTTCCACCTGGCGAAGCTCTCCTCGAACTTCATACCTAGCTCGCCCGTCCAGTAGTTGACCCGACCCGACCTCAACGGCTCCATGGCAGCCTGAATTATCTCCTCTGTGAACCAAGGCCAGGGTGGAAGCGGCTCTGATATGGTCGGCTCGCCCCCCTCTATTGCAAGTCTGTCTCCAGCCATCTAGCCCACGGCCCGCGCAGATTCCTTCTGGTTGAAATCTCTTCCCCCCAAGCCGGTCAGCCCTGATGTTCGTCCCAGCGGCCTCTCATCGAAACAGACTTAATCTCCCTCCCGCTCTCGGGGTCAGGTCTTAGTATGGATTGCAGCGCCCGGGACGTAACGGTGGTCATCCCGATAGGAGGTATGGCAAGGCGTCTTATGCCCCTGACGGCAGAGACCTCCAAGGCCATGGTCAGGCTGGCGACCGTTCCCATGTTGGAGATAGCTATGCTGGGGCTGGCCAGGCAGGGCGTCAGGTGCTTTCTGCTCGGGGTCAAGGGGTACCGAAACTTCAGGGACCTCTTTGACTATTTCCAAGAGGGGTACGGCTTCTCCAGCAAGTACAGGATCAGGCCCAGGGTTCACGTCAGGTACGAGCCCAACGAGGAGGATACGGGAAGCGCGGATTCGGCTAGGATCACGCTGAACTACTACGACGTTTCCGGCCCCTCCCTAGTCTTCCAGGGGGACAACCTCTTCGATCTCGACCTGCCAGATCTGCTGAGATTTCACAGCGAGAGAAAGGCCGTGGCGACTATCTGCCTGAAGAGGGTGGAGAACGTGGAAGGATACGGCGTTGTGCAGGTCGACGAGGAGATGAGAATCACCTCCTTTCAGGAGAAGCCGCAGTCGGCAGAAACATCCTCAAATCTCATCAATACCGGGCTTTATCTTCTCAGCCCAGAGGCCAGGGCGATACTGAACGAGATGGCCTCCCGGAGAAGGGAGACCGGCCGAATGGACTTCGGCTACGACTTTTTCCCCCACCTGCTAGAATCCGGGCACGCGGTATACGGGTATACGCTTGAGGGTGCATGGTTCGACGTCGGCACGCCTTCGCGGTACCTGGAGACCCTCTCTGCAGTCCTCTCCGGCAGGCTTGCCTACTTCTCGGAGTTTCACGCAAGAATCGTCCCCGGGAAGAGGATATGGGTGAGGGGGAGGAGTCCGGAGTCCGTCGCAGGTAGAAGGAGGATCGCAAGGATGATGAGAATGGGCAGAATCGTGCTGGAGGAGCCGGTGCTGATCGGGCGGCACTGTCGAATATCCGATGGGGTCAGGGTAAAGAATTCCTGCGTCGACAACTACACCATCATAGGCGAGGGGGCATCGATAGAGGATTCTGCTGTGATGGATCGGGCTAGAATAGGGCCATATGCAAAGGTTGAGGGAAGCATAATAGGGAGACACGTCGCGGTAGGGTCCACCCGGGAGAGGCCGACTGAGATCTCCGGTCTCTCTGTGGTGGCCGACGATGTGGTCATCGAGCCGGGCTGCATCCTGAGGGATGCAAAGGTTTATCCCCATATGAGGCTGGAGGAGGGCCTATACACCGGAGAGGTGCGCTAGACAGGGTGGGCCGTTGGCTAGAAGCATAACGTTTGAGGAGACTGTGGAGAAGGCCGTGCTAAGGGGGCCAGCCGAGGGATTTGAGGAGGTTACCCAGGAGATATCGATCAGAAAAGACCCACTGACCGGGGACCGATGCAGGATAAACATCCAGAGGGCCCGGAGGCCCAAGCAGGCTCCAAAGACCCTGGGGGAGCTGCAGAGGCTCGTTGAGGAGTCTAGGAAGGGATGCTTCTTCTGTCCTGAGAACCTCGAAAGGATGACTCCGAAGTTCAGCGGAGGCATGCCCGAGAGGATAGTCGTCGGTCGATCCACGGTCTTCCCGAACCTGTATCCCTTCTCGCCCCACCACGCAGTGGCGACTGTCTCTACCGAACACTTCCTCGGACTCGACCAGGTCTCGCCCGCGATGCTTGAAGACTGCCTCACGGCGTGCATGCGCTACCTCAGATTGGTCTTCGAGCAGGACTCGAGGGCGAAGTGGTGGCAGATAAGCTGGAACTACCTCCCGCCAGCGGCTGCAAGCATAGTCCACCCGCACCTCCAAGTACTTGCAGACTACCGTCCAACCCCGGCCGTCGCGCGACTCCTAGCGGCCAGCAGGCGCTACCACCGAAGGAACGGGTCAAGCTACTGGCGCGACATCATCGAGGAGGAGGATAGGATCGGGGAGAGGCTCATAGGCTCGGTTGGAGGCACCGTGTGGATTGCCTCCTTCGCGCCCCGTGGGAGCGCCGAGGTTATGGGCATCGTACCCGACGTATCGAGCCTAGGCGAGCTTGACCCTGGGCAGGTGTCCGATCTCGCGACGGCCCTATCTCGGGTGCTCTCTGGCTATCAGTCAATAGGGGTGAGGAGCTTCAACATGGCCACCTTCTCGGGGCCGTGTCCCGGGGGAGATCCCGCCTATGCACTGAACGTCCGCCTCGTCTCAAGGCCGATTCCGTCCCCCTTCTACGTGGGGGACGACGGCTTTATGGAGAAGCTCCAGCAGGAGCCCGTGATCGACAGGCTCCCTGAGGAGGTTGCGAGGAGGCTTTCGCGGGCGTTCGCACATCTATAGGTGATTGGAGATGGGCAGAAACGTCGGCCTCCTGGGCGATGGCTCATGGTTCGTCGCGGACTCCGAGGACCCCGATTGGGGCTATGCGCGTAACCGCCAAGCCTTACTCAAGTCTCCACTTTCCGAGTACTCCACCTCGGTCTTCACCGCTCCTCTTACGGTGGGAGGCGAGGCCTTCTTCGGTCCCAACAGGGACTTCGCCTGGCAGGGATGGCTCTTCGGTCCCGTCGAAGGAGAGCTCTACAAGGTGCTAGACGCAGTGTATGTTTCGGTGGGGCGGCAG
>CAYWSC010000147.1:0-5105 GCA_964460695.1 Hadarchaeota archaeon (SeqCode) | reverse complement strand
CGCGTAATTGAGGATGAAAGAGGAAGAAGGACGGAATACCGATTTGTACGAATACTCGAAATAGTCTTTGAGCAACAATAGATTGGTTTCAAATTTTTAGAGCGAAAATCTTGACAGAGAGCTGGACCCGCCCACTGTAGATGGCGGGCCGGGCGGGACTCGAACCCGCGGCTTGCGGCTATCTCCCCGAGAACAGGTAGGAGGCCGCCGCCCTATCCAACTAGGCCACCGGCCCGCCAGGACTCAGGCATCCGCATTAAATATCTTTTTGCAGACCTCGCCCGGCGAAGGTGATACACTTTAAAGGCGACTCACTCGGTGCCCCTCGGAGCCGCCGTGGTGATCCAATGGTCGAGAAGATCGGTCTGGCCGCTATAGGGGCAGGTGGGATCTTCCAGGGCTCCCATATGCCCCGATATCTCAAGATCCCCGAGATAGAATTCCTCGGCGTCTTTGACGTGAGGAAGGACATGGCAGAGGCAGCCCTCAAGAGGTATGAGGATCTCAGGTCGCAGGAAGGACTCCCGCCTCAGCAGGAGCCTCCCAAGGTTTACTCCAGTATCGATGAGATAGTGCGAGACGACCGCGTTCAGATGGTCGACGTGTGCACCCCGCCCTTTGCAAGGGGCATGGTGATAGACCTGTTGAAGGCCGGAAAGAACGTCTGCGCCGAGAAGCCCATGTGTAGGAACTACCTCGAGGCCAAACCCATAGTGGAAGCGGCGAAAGACACGGGTAGCCTATACCAGCACAACGAGAACTGGTGCTACGACGGATATCACTACACCCTCCAGAAGCTGATTAGAGACGACTTGGGTGTGCCCTTCATAGGCGTCTTTTCAGAGGGTCACGGGGGGCCAGAAAGCAAGGAGTGGTTCTGGGACCCCGACCTCGGTGGCGGAGGAACCCTGCTGGACAACGGCATCCACCCCATAACAGGGAGCTGGTACATGCTCGGCTTCGACGACTGGGAGCCGGTTAGAGTAAAGGCAGTGAAGCTAGGCATAAAATACCCGTGGAGGATGATCGGCGGATTCTACCAGAAGGTGAGGGTCGACGACCATGCCCACATCAAGATAATCTACGAGAGTTCGTCTGGCGACACCTCGATGGCCCTTGTGGAGGCCAGCTGGAGCTGGACGGTGCTGAGGACGTTCATAGAGGCTGAGAAAGGATCGGCCCGCTTCGAGAACGGTCAGATCGTCCTGAACATCTACGGGTATGGCGAGAGGAGAATAGGCGTACCCAACATAAACGGAACTTGGGGAGAACTCAACAACTTCGTCCAGTGCATACTTAGAAAGAAGCGGTCTATGACAAACGAGGACATAGGCCTTCAGAGCATGGCGATGGTCGGGGCTGCCTACTACTCAAAGCTCAAGGGACGCACGGTGACCATAGATGAGTTCGTTGACTGGGCAGAAGAGATCGGAGACCATGACCGTCTCAGACACGAACTCCTAAAGGCCTGTCGCTGATCCCGGCCGATCCGATTTAAATTCTCGGCAGACCCATAAAGGATGTCTTGCCAAAGCAGTCGCCCAGGATAATCAGAGCTATCAAGAAGGGACGTATCCCGAAGCTCTCGACGGCTAGGACGCCGAGTTCGAAGAGCGACGCCCGCTGCATATTGTGCAGGGGGACAAAGCTTCTCTGCGGCAAGACTCGCTGCCCGATTATGGTCAAGTTGTACGCCCAGGCAAAGATAGCCCCTTCGATAGAAGGGCTTGAACTTTCTGGCGCCTCGCCGCCCGGCGTGTTCGTCGGCAGGACTGGTTACCCGAAGGTCATGGTCGGCCCACTCATTCCTCCTGAACACGGAGATACGTCCCTCATGGATACTCCTGAGATGTGGCTGGGGAAGACGATAGACGAGATAGTTGATTTCCGGTTCAGGCTCATCCGGGGGAAGCACCCGGTCCACGTCAAGGAAGTGTCGAATCCAGGCAGGATAGTCGAGCAGACCAGGGAGCTGGCCATGTCGAAGGGGCCTGCAGAGGTCGAGGCAGAGTTCGCCAAGAAGCCGTCTGGAAGGATAATACTCGACGACGAGATCCAGCCCTTTGGCCCCTCGGCTCCCGTCAAGAGGATGAGGCTGGGAACGTACAGGCTGGACCAGAGGATCGAAAAGGCCTACTTCGACACCGACCTGAAGGCGACGCCTGCCGTCTTGGACCTGTACCAATCCGGAGTCTTGGTCTCGAAGATCCAGAGAGCGTTCAGCGTGGGGGCCTTCGGGGTTGAAGAAGACAGGCGGTTTGTACCGACAAGGTGGAGCATCACGGCCGTGGACAGCATTCTCTCCGAGAACCTCATGGAGAAGGTGAGGAGGTATCCTCTCATAAACGAATACAGGGTGTACGAGTCGTGGACCCTTGACAACAGGTTCGAAGTGCTGATGATACCCGGGGCGTGGAGCTACGAGCTGGTGGAGGCCTGGTATCCAGGCTCCGCCTGGAACCCCTCCGGCGGGAGGATAGCAATGTACTCCTCGTGGGAGGGCTACAGGGGAAGAACGACGTACGCCGAGATAGGCGGGTGCTACTACGCCGCTAGGCTTGCAACATGTGAACAGCTGGACCGTGAGAGGCGCCAGGCCACCGTGGTAATACTGAGGGAGAGCCACCCGGGCTACATCATGCCCGTGGGGGTTTGGAACGTCAGGGAGAACGTGAGAAATGCCGTGAGGAGCCCGCCGAAAAAGTTCGACACGCTCCACGAGGCCCTTGCGTTCGTCTCCAGCAGGCTCGAGATAGACCTTCCAATCTGGATAGCCAACAGCCGCGTCCTTCAGAGCAACCTCTACCAGAAGAGGATCGACGAGTTTTTCCCGCGCATCTGGAACTAGCGGATCGTGTATCTAACGGTGGTGAAGACCGGCCCCCCAATCTCGATTCTCTTGTTCCGAGACTCTATGTAGCGCCTCACCGCAAGCGGGATCTTGAGGAATATGTCGGCCGCAGACCTCACCATTCCGACCCGGATCTGCCTCGTTCCGGTCAACCCGGATTTCGCCTCTTCCTCGATCTTGGAGGACGCGTACTGCGCAAGGAGGGAGATGTAGCTGAGCCCGTCCGTCTTGTAGCCCGGGTCTCCGGGGGCTATCGAGACGATGTTTCCGTCCCGCGCCGATATTACGTTGAACGCTGCCGGGCCGACGAGCTTGACTCCCTCCTCTTCCTCTACAATCTCCACCCGCACGCTACGCCCATGCACGCTTCCGCTCCAGACGGAGAACCGGCAGGGCGAGTTTTCGTCCGCCCTTTCTCGGGCCACCTGTACTATCCGGCGGGATATTTCTCGGGCAGATCGTCCCTTGGGGGAGGCGATGGGCCCAAGGCTGCGGTAGATTTCATCATCATCGAAGAAGGGTGGAACGTAGATCTCGGGATAGGTCAGCTCTCTGATATCCTGAACCCCGGTTGAGATCATCGCAAGTCTGCCGATGCTCAGGCCCATATTGAAGACTGGGTATGGTATTCCGTACCTGGAAAGGGCAACCGGCGAGTACATGCCTAGGTCTGCGACCTCCACCAGCTGTCCGTTGGGCTGCTGCTCTACGAAGACCTCCTCCTCCGTTCCGGGTGCGTAGTATCTGGAGGTGGCCCTCTTGGTCTGGAACTGAACTTTGGAGAAGCCCAGGGAGGATAGTATACGAGTCGCGTAGCGTCTACCCTCTCGGAGAGATATGTTCTCGTCCATAATGACGATGGATGCGTTGTAGTGGCTACGGAGGTGGGTTGCATCTTCCCTCTGCTCCCGTCTCATCCTAAGCCCAGTGGTGAACAACATGACTGGGCAGATCTTTTTCTCCAGCACCTCGCGGAGGATCGGGAACCACGCAGTGGTGAAGTGGGAGAGAACCGTCAAATTCGTCGGGACAGGTCGGAGCCGCTTGAGCTCCGAGAACACCGTGTCGATTATCTGGGTCGCCTTCTCCTCTGGGAGGTCAAGCTCCCTGACCATCTCCTCCACGAAGTCGTCACTTTCGATCCTTCCAACCTTGTAATCCCTCAGGATTCTCCGAAGCTTCTCCGTCTTGTCGAAGCCCGGGACGATTTTTCGTATCTCCGCGACCTTTGTCTTTGACAGGCCTATCTCGGGACGAGGCAGCCCCGCAAGGTAGTAGCAGCGGTCGAGGATTATCGCGGATTCCGGCCCGAACTGCCTCTTGACGTGGTCGTCTTCCCAGATCATCGGCGTGATGACCTCGTCAAAACCCAGCCTTAGCAGGGTTCTCCTTATCTTTTCCCTGAGAGCCTCGACAGGGTGGGCTCTCCCCCTCCTAGCCGGCCTCTTGAAGGGCTCTGACGGCTCCGTTAGCAGCGTTGCCGAGTCCATCCAGGCTGCTTCGAAGTCCTCCTGCGCACGTTTAGAGATCTCGTCGGGGTTCCACTGCAACGGCTATCCTCCCAGTCTGTCGAGCCTCTCGGCCAGGTCTCTCTCCAAAACGGCGTTGGTGACATCGCCCCTGGTCTTCTCGATCAAGTTTCTCGCGACGTCCTGTTTTCTCCTTAGATCGCCGAGCAGGGCTTTCGGATAGTCAAAGGTCATAAGCTCGTCGAGGATGGACTCCGCGATCTCTAGGTACTCCTCTGCCTGTCTCACATGTCCGTCTCTCAATAGGTCTAGGATGTGTCTACGAATCTCGCCTATAGAATCGCCGATCCCGTTCAGATATGCCGCCGCCGGAACGTCGATCTCGCCCATGCTGGGGAGCCTTTTTCTCTCTATGAGCTCGATTGTCGCTATCAACTCGGTGTACTCGGCAAGTGCCGCTTCGACCGATTTTGAATAGAGGAGCTCCGGATGGTCGCTGAGTTCCTCTGACACCTGATCGATGAGGACTTTCGCAGAGGAGGCGCACTCTCTTGCCTTCGCCCCGTCACCTCTGTGCATCGACCGGATCCCATCCCCGCAGAGGCGGATAACCTGTCTGAGCTTCCTGATGGAGCTTTCCCTAGCCTCGTCCTTTTTTCTCAGCTCCTCGTGAATCTGCTCGAGATCGTCTATCAAGCCTAACTTCCTAGGCCAACTCTGTATTAACTCTTTTCAGACGTCGAACCGACGAAGGGCGGTGAAATACGTTTATGGTGACTCGACAA
>CAYWSC010000146.1:0-5127 GCA_964460695.1 Hadarchaeota archaeon (SeqCode) | reverse complement strand
AGCCAGATAGACTACCTTGTGGAAACCGGGGAGATGCTCCACAAGGACAGTCCCCTGACCTTCTACTACCTTTGGCTGTGGAGGATTCTCCTCGGCGACACCGTGAAGGGGATCAAGGTGGGAATGTCCCTCGTCACAGCGCTGATGTGCGTTCCGGCCTTCTTTCTGGCCCGTTCTATCACCAAGAGCTCCCTCGCCGGCTATTTCACCGCTACGGTTGCGGTGCTCAACCCATACCTGTTCTCGATGACATACAACCTCTACAAGAACGAGCTAGGGATACTGCTGCTCTTCGCCTACTTCGCCCTCTTCCTACACTTCGTCGAGGACCCGGCTCGGAGAAGGTGGCTGATCGCGCCCCTGGGAGCGATGCTCGTCGTCATCTGGACGACGCACATCATGGCTGCCGGGATGAGCGTGCTGTTCACCGCCGCGTATCTGGCCTTCCTCCTGCTCGCCGACAGGGAGCTCGCCAAGAGGGTCTTGAGGCTCGTCGCGGCGGTAGGCGCCGTGGTAGCAGTGGTTCTAGTGGTCTCAGCCCTCATCTTTCCCGCCTCGTTCTACAAGGTGTATAAGCTGAAGTTCCTCACCGATCTGCTGGAAGACGAGTCGGATGCCCCGAAGTTTGCCCCCTCTCGGCAGGGCGGCACGGCCATGGGCTTTCTCCTCTTCAACCTAGACCCGGCTAGGTGGTTCGGCTTTCCCGCCATCGTCGCGGTCGGTTACCTGGCCTACTCGTTGTGCAAAGGGAGGAGGATGACCCTCGCCGTCTTCGTTCTATCGTCCTACATCTCCTGGCTCCTCTTCATCAATCCCCTCATCTCCAGGGAGCTTGTGTGGAGGTTTACCCTGGCCTCCTTCTTCCCCCTCTCCATCGCCATTGGCTATGGCCTGTGGGTCATCTACAGAAGGCTCCCAAGCCTCCTCGTCATCCCCATTGTAGCGCTGGTCCTTGGCCTTTCGGCCACCGAGGCGGTTGCCGCCGCGGCCCGGGCAAAGCCCACCATAACCGAGGAAAGGTACATGGAGCTGGTCAGGATGCGTCCCCACGTACCCGAGCACTGTGCCATCGCTGGCGGGGCCGGAGAGTCCTACTGGTTCGAGGTTGTTCTGAGGAAAAAACTGGTCAGAGGCCACTATGTGGAGGAGGACTTTGAAGGAGACCCTATCCTGCTCATCGTGGACAAGGAGAAGGAGAACCCCTGGTGGTTCCACGGACCCTCCGCCCCGAGGGGGCATCCCCCGCCCCTGCCGGAGAAGATTAGGAGGAGGGCCACCGTGATCTTCGACGGGCGCTTCTACACCGCATACCTCATTCCACCGAGGCCGCATCGCTGAAACCCCATCGATTTATATGGCTTCGTCGCCCAGCTTGGAATAGATGGGGCAGATCAGGCTGGGGTGCAGCGGCTGGTCCTACGACGACTGGATCGGCAGGTTCTATCCACCCGGAACCGTCCCCGGCCAGATGCTTAGCTACTACATCAAGAACTTCGATACGGTCGAGATAAACAGCACCTTCTACCGGATACCCAGCGCCTCCCTCGTTCGAAACTGGCTGAGAAAGGCTCCCCCCGGATTCGTATACTCGCTCAAGATGTACCAGGGGGTGACCCACGAGAAGGAGATGCGCTCGGTCCGGAAGATATACGACCAGTACATGTCCGCGGTGATGCCCCTCAGGCCACGCCTGGGATGCATACTGATCCAGATGCCCCAGAGGTTCAAGGCGACCGAGTCTAACTACGCCCTCCTTGAGGACTTCCTCTCCCTTCTCCACGAGGACTTGGAGTTCGCCGCCGAGTTCAGGGACAGGTCATGGTTCAACTCGAGGACCTTCCAGCTGCTGGAGAAGTACAACGTGGCCTTCTGCGTGGTGAGTCAACCACAATTCAAGGGGCTGATTCCCCCCGAGCCCGTGGTCACCGCCGACCATGGATACGTCAGGTTCCACGGCCTAAACTACAAGAAGTGGTACTCGGGCCAGGGAAGCGAGAGATACGACTACCTCTACTCAGAGGAGGAGCTGAAGGAGTGGAAGCCGAAGATAGAGCAGATGAGGGAGCAGGCGGAGAGGACTGTCTACGTCTACTTCAACAACCACCCCTCCGGCCAGGCGCCAACCAACGCGAAGATGATGATGAGCATACTGGGACTCAGCCCCATGACACCCAAGTCTGCCGAGACGAGGCAGACCACCCTGGGCGCCGGGTAGGAGGTCACTCCTCGGACCGCAGCCTGGTAGTTGAGACCTCCCTGTACAACACTCTCCTAACCATCAGAAACCATATCGCCACTCCGCAGAGCAGGGAGGTGCCTGTGACCGCCATCGCCTCGGTCACATATATCCAGACCAACGCGCGGTCCTTTATCTCCATGGCAAGCTCCAAGGCCTCCCTCAGCCCCTCCCTCGCATCCTTGATCTTGGAGAGGGTCTGCTCGTAGTCCTGTTCTATGTAGGCCTGGGAGGCCTGCCTCTTTAGATCGGATATCTCGCTGAGCTTCCTGTCCAGCGGCGCGACGTTGGCGCCGAACTCCTCCACGAAGTCCAGCATCCCTATGACCAGGCTCCACTGTATCTGGAAGCCGTAGTACTGCTCCCTTATGTTGTGGATGAGATCAGGGTTATCCGGTATGTGGATCCCCGCCACGAGGTAGAGAATGTCGGAGACGAAGTCAGGGTAGTACTTCCAGCCCCAGAAGTTGGCCCCTCCCCACGCTGGCGTCCAGTCCGGGGTGTGGGCGACCGACGCCCCTTCTCCGTACTCCCAGAACACCAGCAGCGGCAGGTCCTTGGCATCTGCCTTGAGGTATATCCTCGCCCCCTGTTTGACCGTGGCCACGTTCATCCCGGAGTAGGGAAGCATTGTCTCCCACGGGAGGGCGGATAGGAACTCGTCCTTCGGACCGACCGGTATGGCGCGGAAGGGCTGCTCGTACGTCTCGAGAGGGACCCAGTTCACCGGGAGAACCTTCTCGACGGGCGATCCGGGCCAGTCGCCCCACTGGATCTCCCTTCCCCCCACCATGACCAACCCCCTTCCGCCCTTCTCGACGGCATCGGCGAACCATTGGATGTGGTACGTCCTGTAGTAGCTACGGACTGTGTCGCTCAGAATGATGACGTCGTAGGATTCGACCAGCCTACTGTACGTTCTCGGGGCGTAGATCCGGATGTACCGTGAAATGTTTGGGATGCCCCCCATGTGCCCGGTTGAGGCTGGAACTGGCGTCGGCATCAGCAGAGGATCCATCTTCATGTACTGGTAAGGACTGTTAACGCCCCACGCGTCGCCGAGGTATATCACCCTTACCCTCTTCGTCGCGGGGTCCCTCGCGGGCTGGCGACAGGACACATGCTGGAGCGATACCAGAAATATGAACAGAACGAGAAGTGCGAAGCCTCCAAGGCGTGCCGGCCCCAACTCCTCTGGCCACCCCATAGGCTTGATAAAAATATTCTGCCAAGCCACGATGTGGCCACATTCCCGGTCACAAGGACAACATGTCTGTGCACCCGCCCGCGCACGCCTGGCGGGAATCCTCGGCTCCGAAATCGGTCAAAGGGGGCATCGTCTGGGGTTGCTAGACGGCAAGGAGCCTCTCCGCGTTTTCATGCGCTATCCTTCGCTTCTGCTTCATTGGGAGCTCCGCCTCCACGAAGAACTTCACGATGGGAAGGTCTTGTCCCGGGTATATGCAGTCTGTTCCGAAGAGCAACTTCCCGGCGAACTCTGCGAGGAACTCCACCCCGTGGGAAGGGTCCCTCGAAAGGGCGTTGTACCCGGATTGGGCTGAGAGATCTGCGTAGAGGTTCTCGAAGGATGCTAGGAGGTCCTTCGCCCTCCCGCCTGGCTTGACAGGGCCGGTTGGATAAGTGACACCCGGCTCCACCTCTGACGAGATCTCGCGCCACCAGCCCGGCCCGTGGACTATGAAGATCGTCTGGGGCAGTGTTCTCAGAACCCTCTCGAAGGCCGGCAGCCCAATCGAGTCGACGTTCCTCCTGTCGTCCATGTGTAAGAGCACTGGAATCCCTAGGTAGCCGCACGCCTCGTATATCTTCATAGACCTGGGATCGTCCACCGGTAGCCCCGCGAGGTATTCGCCGAATCCCTTGGCCCCCATCCTCACATACCTCTCGATCAGGCCTAGAAAGTCCGTCGAGGTGTCCGCCCTTCCTCTCCGAGGATCGACGCAGCAGAAGGGTATCAGGCGATCCCTGAACCTCCTACACGCAGCGATGACGTACTTGCTCAGGACGTAGTAGTAGGTCTCCTCGGGGTTCTCTATCGAGAGCACGACGGCCCTCTCCACGCCCTCCTCGTCCATTCTTTGGACCAGCTGCCTGGCGGTCTGCCCCTTCCCGGGGGCTATCTCGCCTATGTGCGTGTGGACATCGAGCAGTCGCAGCTTCCGTGCCTCGGCCTTCGTCAAGTGGACCGCCGCTCCGGCCAGCAGTGCGGCTTTTAAATATTCGTCGGTCGCGCCCTGGGAACCACCAGCCCGTGAGTCATCATTTTTCAGTCCTGTTTGGCTCCCCGAGGTATTTGAAATGGTCCTCATACCGTGGAGAAGGGTGGAGTCCTGGTCATGCACCAGCTGCGGCCTCTGCTGCACCCAGTTCAGAGTCATCCTGACACCCCATGAGCGGGACCGCCTGGTCGCCCACTTCGGCAGAAAGATCGTCGAGGACCACCCAACCAGGCCCAAGCTAAGGAAGGTTGGCTCCAGATGCTTCTTCCAGAGGTGGTATGAAGGCAGGTCCTACTGCCTCCTCCAGTCCACCGGGCTCAAGCCCTCGGCATGCCGCATCTTCCCCTTCCTCGCCTCATGGGAGCCCCTCAAGAAGAGGCACGAAAAGGATGCCTTCTATCTCTACGACGATTACGAGCTCTACATCTACGTCAACAACCGCTGCCCGTCCGTGAGGCTCGGCCGCCCCACCCCTCAACTGACGTACAGGATCCTCCCAGAGGTGGCCCAGATCATGATAGAGGACAGGAGGAGGCAGGTCTACACGACCTCGCCCACACCGCCGCAGCCGATAACCGAGTCCTGGCCGTCGATCTTCGACCGGAGGCGCACTGCCTCAGTCCTACTCGGCAAAAACCTGGGCGGTGAAGG
>CAYWSC010000145.1:0-5145 GCA_964460695.1 Hadarchaeota archaeon (SeqCode) | reverse complement strand
CAGGGGATGGTCGTACGAGGAGGGTTCTTAAGGAGACGCGGAGCGTTTGCCCCGAGTGTGCCAGGGAGGGTCGATTCCATCCTATTCCCGCTCGAATAGTCGAATCAGACGGAAAAATCCTTTACGAGAAGGAGTGCGAGGAGCACGGAAGGTTTGAGGACATATACTGGTCCGACAGCGAGATGTACAAGCGCGCGGAGAAGTACGCCTGGGAGGGGAAGGGCCCCGTTGTGGCGAAGATAACCAAGGAGCACTACGTCTGCCCGGAGGATTGTGTTGGCCCCCTGACAGGTCTCTGCGGCTACCACCTGACGAGGACATGCCTAGGAATAGTCGACGTCACGAATAGATGCAACCTTAGGTGCCCGACCTGCTTCGCCAACGCGGGAGCAGTCGACTACGTCTACGAGCCGTCCCTCGAGCAGCTAGAGGTTGCCTTCAAGGCGATAAGGGAGAATGCTGGAAGAGCCGTCCAGCTCACCGGCGGCGAACCAACGGTGAGAGACGACCTACCTGTCATCGCAGAGAAGGCTAGGGAGTACTTCAACCACGTAGAGATAAACACGAACTCCATACGCCTCTCAAAGGACAAGGACTTCCTCAGGAAGCTGATGCCGGCGACCTTCTACATCTCGTACGACACCGAGAACGACCCGAGTGTCTACGATCAGTTCCGCGGCCACGGAATCTATGACCCCGACACCAAGGCGAGAAAGGTCGAGTCGATGACCGGCCAGGATCTAATCGAGATAAAGAAGTCGGCTATCGACAACATAGAGGAGGTCGACGGGAGAGTAGTACTAGTACCGACCGTGGGAATGAACAACATAGACCAGGTGTGGCCGATAATACAGTTTGCCCTTGAGAGGGGAGAGGTGATCCGGGGGGTGAACTTCCAGCCGATATCCTTCGGCGGCAGGGTCAGCATCAAGATGAGGGCGACAATACCTGACCTCATCAAGAGGGTCGAAAAGGAGAGCGGCTTCATATCTAGGGACGACTGGTACCCAGTTCCCTCTGTCGCGCCGCTCTTCGACATAGCCGAGTACTACTCCAAGGAGCCACTCCCATCCTTCACGATACACCCCCACTGCGGCGCGGCAACGATTCTGGTTGAGATGGATAATGGCTGGACTCCGCTTCCAAGGCTGATAGATGTCGACAAGTTGTACGATTCGATTAGGAGGATTGCCCAGCTACTTCCACAGGAGGGGTCTGTGGGTGCGGTTGGCAAGTTGAAGATAGCACTTGAGTACGAGAGGTTCCGCCAGAGCCTGAAGAAGTGCGATCCGTTCATTAGAGAGGCGATAGAGCAGATAATGGAGAAGCGCAGCTACGCCTCTGTAAAGGAGCTTTTCGGAAGCAAGAGGATTCTCTTCCTCGGAAGCATGCATTTCCAGGATCCTTCGAACATAGACTTCGAGAGGACCAGAAGATGCGGGATACACCAGGCATACCCCGATGGCTCTCTGATGTCGTTTTGCATCATAAACTCTGGGATAGTAGGGCCGAACGGGCTGCCTACCAGAGAGGCGAAGATGAGACAGTTCGGCATGAGCTGGGACGAGTACCTCACAAGGATGCGGCCGCTTGAAAAGCAGGTAGCGTCCCGACTGATGGGTGGCAGGGGAAGAGGAGGCGCAAAGCGGTAGTCGTCCGACACGCGTTTCCCGAGTCCGTCTTCAGCTTATGTGGCCCTTCCGGTTGTCTTGATCCCGACCCGAGGGGCCGGTTGCAGCGAGTCCCCTCGAAGGCGAATATCCCATACCGCAGCAGAATGGCACCGCAGACCCAGACAGATGCTTCTGCTTCCCCGAAGTAGGGTGGGCCCGCAGGGATTCGAACCCTGGACCATTCCCCCGGTGCTGAGCACCGTCCAGGTTATGAGCCTGGCGCTCTACCGACTAAGCTACGGGCCCATGCGCGGCAGGCGCCGCCGGCTTAGCCCCGCCGGGAAGCCCCGGCCGGTAGGGCTCGAACCTGCTTATGGCGCGGGAGGAGAACCCTTCCCGCGTGACCACATGGTTCCCGCTTGAAGCCCGACAGGCCTCGATTAACAGCCATGCGCTCCAGGCGAGTTCCGGTATGGAACCCCTCTACCTACTGAGCTACGGCGGCACCGCGCAACCCCATTCTTCTCCCGGTCAATTAAATATTTTCCCAGATGGACGTCTCTACGTAGCCCTCCTGTCAGCACTTCTTCGCCTAGGTACTTCGCGAGAGTTGCTCGACTCTATTGGAGAGGTCCTCTATCTTTTCAGCTATCGAGACGAGATCTTGCCGCGTCTTGGAAAGAAGGTCCACGGAGGCCGATATGGCCCTCATCGGGCATGCGCGCACACAAGCGTTGCAGTCGTCGCAGAAAAGAGGGTTTATCGTAGCCTTTCCGTTGACCACGGCAATCGCCCCTCGGGGACAGGCCCGGGAGCAGACCCCGCATCCTCTGCAGATAGCTTGGTTGACGAACACCATTCTGCCTACCAGCTGTTGCAAACAACTGTGCATACGCACACTTAAATACGCACTGGATGCCACTAGAATTGCCCGAAGTGACAATCAAGTCTGGAGAGGAATGGAATGAGGCTAACAATCCTGTACGACAACGAGGCTCGGCCGGGCTTCAGAAGTGGCTGGGGCTTCTCCTGCTTGGTTGACCGGGGAGGAGACCGTACACTTTTCGACACGGGTTGGGATGGAGAACTCCTCCTGCGAAATATGGAGGAAGCGGGAATCGACCCCGAGAGCATCGAGCGCATAGTTCTCTCCCATCCACATTGGGATCACATAGGGGGACTTAGCCACCTCCCCGGTGGCAGCCACCTGTTCGTCCCCGCGTCGTTCTCCAAGAACCTGAGAAACGAGATGGCGAAGAGATGGCAGGTCCACGAGGTCAGAGGGCCCGATGAGGTGGCAGACGGGCTGTGGACGACCGGCGAGCTGGGCGGACCTATCAAGGAGCAGTCCCTCCTCGTCAGATCCAGCTCGGGAATCATAGTCCTAGTCGGCTGCTCGCATCCAGGCGTCCCGAAGATACTCGAGGCAGCACGGAAGGTCGGGACCGTTAAGGGCATCGTAGGAGGCATGCATGGATTCTCCCAGTACGATGTGCTGAGAGGGCTAGACCTGATCGTGCCCACCCACTGTACTGTTAACAAGAAGAAGATAGCCGAGCTCTTTCCGGACAAGACGCTCCGCGGAGGGGCCGGCCTCCGCCTCGACGTAGACTAGCATCAGGTCTAGAGCAACTTATATTCCGAGCCTTCTGTCCGGGCAGCTCAATGGCCAAGCGGGAAACGAATCCGGTCCTGGAGAAGAACAAAGGCCTATTCATAGCGCTGCTGGCGAACTTCGCCATCTTCGGAGTGACTGTCACGATCTTCGGGGCCACCGTGCCCAAGATCATACGGGTCTTTGGGTGGAGCTATCTTGTCACCGGTGCCATCTTGTCTGGGTCAGCCCTAGGATACTTCGTCTCCAGCTTCATATCGGGTTTTCTGGTTCACAGATACGGCCCAAGGGTCGTTCTTCTCACAGGCCTGCTGCTGCAGGCACTGGGTCTGGCTGTCTTCGGCGCGGTGGGCAACGCTATCGTTAACCTCGGCGCCGTGCTTTGCTTGGGATTCGGGCAGGGAGCTACAGAGGTCGTCACGAACGTGTGCGTTGCGAGAATGGAGAGGCCAGGCCAGAGTAGGCTGATGAGTCTGATGCATGCGGCCTTTCCGGTGGGGGCGATAATGGGGCCGTTAGTGGTGGGCTGGCTCATCGCATCCGGTTTCAGCTGGAAGCTGATGTACAGGGCCATGGCCCTGCTGAGCTTGGTGATGGCAGGGGTGCTTTCGACTTTTCGGTTTGAAGGGCTGAGGACAGAAGACGAGAAGACGCACCAGTCCCACAGGGTCTCTGCACTGATCCGTTGCCCTCTCCTTGTGTTTCTGTGTATCACTATTTTCCTGTACGTTGGATCTGAGATCGGCGTCTCTTCTTGGGTAGCCGAGTACTTCGTCAAGTTTTTCGAGGTCGGCGTTTCGGAAGGAGCCTACATGGTGTCTGTGTTCTGGGCGGGAATAATGACTGGAAGGTTGCTCGTCTCGTATGCCTACAGGGGGTACAGGCAGGCCGAGCTGCTCGTCGGGCTGTGCGTTGTCGCAAGCGTGGCGCTGGCTTTTTCCGTTTTCTTGGATATAAGGGATGTAGTCGTGATCGCTATCGGCATTGCGGGTCTGGGATACTCGGCTGTCTACCCTCTGATAATGGCGATTGCAGGAGACTCCTTCAAGAGGGGACAGAGTATAGCGATCGGAATGGTGTCGACAGCGGGGGGTATCGGGTCTTTCTCCTTCCCATTCGTCATGGCAGCGATTGCGAACATGTATGGAATTCATACCGGCTTTCGGTTCTACCTTGTGACTACGTTGTCAATGTCGGCTTCGGCGGTTGTGGTTCTGTACTTGGTGAGGAAAGCAAGAGGCTCGGTTTCGGGCTGAACCAGACTTGTGCCGCAATATCTCAAAAAAATACTGAAATAAGCAGCTTTTTATGTGAGGGAAGCAACGAAAGATTGAGACGCGAGGCCGGAAGACCCCGCGCCCCGGGCTGGGTGTTCAGATGTCGGCCAAGATCGTCCTCACCTGCGACAGGACGCTGGCGAGCGACTACGGGGGGCATCTCTTCCTCGGTTTCGCCGCCAGCATACCCGAGAACTGGCTTCCCGAATCGACCTTCTTCCGCTTCCTCTCGCCGGACGTAGGCTCTGATGAGAGAGGAGCCCCCAAGGCAGCTCCCTATGGACTTAGAAAAATCGAAGCCGCGCTGCTTGCCAACGGGTTTTCCAGGGACGAAGTCGCCGTGGCACATCCAGATAGAATCGAGGATGTTGTAAGCCCCGACACGGAGATAGTGGGTCTAACCGAAAACGATCCCATGGGCCTAGGTCCAGCGACCACGACCTTCAGGGAGCTGGCCGGTGGCCGGGCATGGATGGAGGTGAAGGTGCGGGAGCTTGTGTCGAGGATTAGACGTGTTAGCCACGCCAAGATAGTCCTTGGAGGCCCAGGTGCCTGGCAACTGGTAGATCCGGGCCGAAGGCGTAGCTTGGGGATCGATGCAGTTCTTGTCGGCGAGGGCGAAGAGAAGGCTCCCGAACTC
>CAYWSC010000144.1:3516-5195 GCA_964460695.1 Hadarchaeota archaeon (SeqCode) | reverse complement strand
TACCTCCATATGTACGAACCCGATATGAGCGAGGAGGAACGGGCACACCTGCAATCGCTGTACGACGGAGAGATTGCCTTTGTCGACAGCCAGCTGGGTCGCATCTTTGGACTTCTTCACGGCAAGGCTTCCATGGAAAACACCCTGACCGTGGTGCTAAGCGACCATGGAGTCTTCTTGGGTGAGCACGGCCTGTTCAAGAAGCCGCCGTTTCTCCTCGACCCCCTCATGAGGGCAACCCTGGTGGCGTCTTGGCCGGGTGTACTTCCGAGAGGTAGAAAGGTGGATGCGCTAACCCACATCTGTGACGTGGCGCCGACGATCCTCGAGCTCCTCGGGGTGGACATCCCAGCACAGTGCCAGGGGAAAAGCCTGCTCCCTCTTCTTAGAGGCAGTGAACGCGTTGTCCACGAAGCTATCTTCATGGAGTTCTGCACATACAAGGGGACGACTGTCAAGGCAGCTAGAACACAAACCTACAAGTACATCCATCACAGAGATGTCGGCGACATCGAGTGGGGATCCGACTACTCTCCCCGGTACGTTTTCGACAAGCTGGGCTTCGAGAAGGAGATGCTTTTCGATCTTCGATCCGACCCGCAGGAATCCAAGAACATCGCAAATGAAGAACCCCAGCTTCTTAGCAAGATGAAGACATATCTCATCGACTGGCTAATCGACACCGACAGCACCGAAGCGTCGGTTTGACCAATCCGGCCGTGCAGCAATCCGGCCGTGGAGGTGGAGGGCAAGAGTATTATGTTCCCGATGCCTAAAGACCCAACATCCATGCGCCGTCTGTGTCTCCTCCTCGTCGCTGTGCTCCTTCTCTGCGGAGCGACCGCACGCCAGCCGAAGAGAGACCCGGCCACGGGCAGGATCCGAATATTGTACATCGGCGACCCAGTTCCCGGCTCCCCTTTCCCCACATTCATGAGAGACCCCATAACAGACGTCACCCCGGTCATAGCCTCCGGATTCAACTTCCCAGAGGAAACGATCAGACGCTACATGCGACAATACATGCCTAGAACTTTGAGGCGGCTCTACGAGAACTATGATGTGGTGATAATAAGCGACGCTGGAAAACGCTTCTTCACATCGAAGCATATGGCCTGGTTCAGGGACTCCGTGGTTGACCACGGTGTGGCACTCGTCATGATCGGCGGGTTCGAGACCTTCGGCGGAAACATCGGTCTTGGCTCGTGGGGCGACACGGCTGTCCAAGAAGTGCTTCCGGTCACATGCATTGAGAACGGGTGGGAGGACAAAGCTGGATACCTAACGGTTAGGGACTGGGATCATCCTCTAATCAAGTCCCTTCCCTTCTCGAAGATCGGTCGCTACGGCGTCTTCTACGGCTGCAACATCGTCAAAGAGAGGCAGGGCGCAATAGTGATAGCGGACTACAGGGTAGCAAGCCCCCGGAGAACCCATCCTCTTCTATGCTACTGGGATGTGGGAAACGGCAGCTCCTTCGCCATGATGGCTGACTGGACCCCAGCTGGCGGAACCGACTTCATGAGGTGGCCATACTACGGGGACTACTGTCTGAATGTGGTGACCTACTCGGCGGGCGGGAGACTTCCAGACGACCCGACACTTGTGTACGAGGCGAGAAGCCTCATGGCGACCTTCGGCCAGCTCAGAGAGACGCTTGAGAGCCTGATCGAGTTCGC
>CAYWSC010000144.1:0-3416 GCA_964460695.1 Hadarchaeota archaeon (SeqCode) | reverse complement strand
AGCCTAGCTGGCCGTATGCCTAGGGCTCCCAGACCGTCGCGGCTATGTACCTCTCCCCCTCCGGCTTGTCGTTGAAATAATAGACGGTTACAAGTCTGCCGTCGGGCCTCAGCGCTGTTCGTGGGTATCCCAGGTCGTGGTTCCCTCCATCGTCCCTCAGCATGATCTCCTCCCGCCAACTTTCACCTCCGTCGTTGCTTATCCTGGCGCGTATTCCGTAGGGCGGATCCCTGAAGCCGTAGGTCATGCATAGTCGGCCGTCTTTGAGGAGTGTGAGCGTAGGGGGGTTGCCCCCGCTACCTGTGTTCTCTACAGGCGTAGTCACAAACCTCCAGGTTTGACAGTCATCGATCGAGCTGTAAAGCTCAATCCAGTTCTTCTCCGCCTCTCTTCGTCTCACCGCGACAAGAGTGGTCCCGTCTCCCAGTCTTACGCTTGCCGGCATGATTGAGAACCCCTTAGGCTCCTCCCCTATCCAAGAGAGGAAGTTGAAAGACAGCCCCCCGTCCTCCGTGCGGATGCAGAAAGGCCTTCCCTCGTGGCCGTTCCCCTTCGCGGCTGTAAGGAAGAGGGTGCACCGCCGCCGCCCCTCCACAATGTAGTCCGTTCGGGCAGCGATCCCAGGCGTTCCGAATCCCGGGATCAGGTAGGGGCCACGCCACGTCTTGCACCTGTCCATAGAGATGTAGAACCAAGACCTGGACCCCTGCCCCAGCCCAGATCTTGCGCACATCATCGAAAAGCCAGGACCCTTAAAGTCTACGGGCTGGCGAAGCCTCTCGAAGGAGTTCTCGCTGAGCGAACGTCCTATAGCGAGGCTTTCCTCCACGTGTTCATCTGCGGAAAGGGAACCCTGCCCCGGCAATCTGCCCGAGAAGCTCTCAACCTGCCAGGTCTCCCCACCGTCCAAGGTCCGTGCCAGCATTGTGACAAACGGCTTGGACCTGTCCCTAGCATGGAAACCTTCGTCTATCTTCAAGTACCCGACGGTAAAGCCGACGACGATCTCATAGCCGAACCCCCATATTCCATAGTTCGCTGGCCAACCGGCAAACCGGCCCTCCTCCCTGTAGACCGTGTAGTGATCCATACACCGACCGGCGTTCTGCAGTAGAAAAATGCGTGGCATACGCAGCATAGCAAGTACGGCGAACTTCCGGCCGGTGAACACTTAACCGGTTTTTATGACAGCGGCCAAATTTTTAAGCAATAACGTCTGCACGGGAACGATGAAGAAATTCTGCGTTCACGTCGTTCCCGTCGGATTCGAATACGACAGGGTAGTCGCACCCATCCTCGAGTACCCAGCAGACGAGTTGATCTTGCTCCGCTCGAGCACGGAAGAGTATCCGGGGCAACACGCACTTGAGGAGACGTTTCTCGACAAGCTCGCCCTCCTTCCGATCCCCAAGCGCACCGTGTCGCTAGACATATACGATTTGAAAGGGATGTTCGTGTCCATAGCTAGGATCCTCTCGGAAGAAGTGGCCAGCGGGAAAACTGTCTACATTAACCTCTCACCCGCTCCGAAGATCGAGCTTATCGCCCTTCTGATGGCATCTTCCGTGCCACGCGAGCCCGGCAGGGTCAGGCTCCTCTACGTCAAGCCCCGAGAGTACATGCATTCAAGGATCGTCGATGCGGCCAGGGCCGTTGCCGCCAATCCCTCGGAAGAGTCTATACGCAGGCTCAAATCCATAATGGACGAGTTCACGGCACACGGACTCGCAGTCGAAGCGAAGGAGATAATAGAACTTTCCCCGCTCCCCCTCGAGCCGCTGAGCAGAACCGAGAAAGAAATACTGATGACTCTTCACGAGGGGCCAGTCGAATCGCTCCAAGAGCTGGTCGAGCGTCTCAGCGAGAAGGGAAGAAGAGTTCCTCGCTCAAACGTGGTGTACCACCTCGAAGCACTGAAGAGGAAGGACTTGGTGTCCATCAGCTCCAAAGGCAAGAAGGTCAGGGTCGACCTCCTCGAGACCGGCGGACTCTTCCTCGAGGCGCTTCTTCAGCTTCCAAGCTCTGACAGGCAGGGGTAGAAAGGTCTGTGGGAAGAACCGGCATGCGCCCCCAGACCGCAAGTGTGTAACACTTAAGCAGCCACCGGCACACACCTAGCTAGGTGATCATCCTTGCCCGATCGCCCTAACATCCTGTACATACATTCCCATGACACTGGCAGATACGTCAAGCCCTATGGATACGCCATCCCGACGCCAAACATACAGAACCTAGCAGAGCAAGGAGTGCTGTTCAGGCAGGCCTTCTGTGGAGCTCCCACCTGTTCCCCTAGCCGCGCATGCCTCTTGACAGGCCAATCAGCCCATAGCAGCGGCATGTTGGGACTAGCCCATCGCGGGTTCTCGCTCAAGGACTACAGCCAGCACATCATCCACACACTTGCCCGAGAAGGGTACTCGTCCACCTTGATAGGTGTACAACACATCGCAAAAGACCCATCTGTCATTGGCTACGATACGATTGTCTCGACGCCGTCCAACAGGGCCGAGCATGTGGCGCCCGCCGCAGCGCGGTTCCTAGAGGACAGGCCTCGCGAGCCCTTCTTCCTCTCGGTCGGCTTCTCGGAGACCCATAGAGAATACCCGAAGCCCAAACCGGGTGAGGAGAAGTACTGCTCGCCGCCCGCTCCAATGCCCGACACACCCGAGACACGAAGAGACATGGCCGGCTTTAGAGCCAGCGCCCGGCTCCTTGACTTGGGCATAGGCAAGGTGATTCATTCCCTCGACTCGTCCGACCTCGGCGAAAGAACCATAGTGATCTGCACCACGGATCACGGAATAGCCTTTCCGTCAATGAAGTGCAACCTGACAGACCACGGCATAGGAGTCATGATGATAATTCGCGGAGGGCCGTTCGAAGGGGGAAGGGTAGTCGATTCCCTCGTCTCTCAACTGGACCTGTTTCCTACAATATGCGACCTGCTCAACATAGAGGCTCCTCCCTGGGTGGAGGGAAGGTCCATTATGCCGATAATCCGTGGGGAAACGGAGGAAGTAAACCAGGAGATCTTTGCAGAAGTTACCTACCACGCCTCCTACGAGCCTCAGAGAGCGGTGAGAACGAGAAGGTGGAAGTACATCCGACGATTCGACGGTCGCAGTACTCCCGTCCTTGCCAACTGCGACGACAGCCCAAGCAAGGATTTGTGGCTGAGAAACGGCTGGGCATCGAGAGCCGTGCCTTCCGAGCAGCTATACGACCTTATCTTCGACCCGCATGAGACATGTAACTTGGCGACGAATCCAGCCTTTCGAGAGGTCCTTCAGGACATGAGGCGCAGGCTTGACCGGTGGATGAGGATGACCCACGACCCTCTCTTAGAAGGACCGGTGAGACCGCCGAGCGGCGCCATCATCACAGACCCGGATGCGGTTTCTCCCAAGGGGCCTAAG
>CAYWSC010000143.1:0-5205 GCA_964460695.1 Hadarchaeota archaeon (SeqCode) | reverse complement strand
AAGAGGTTCGTGAGAATCTACTTCCCCAGGAGCTATGACGAGGTCAGTTCTTATGACTTCATAATGCTTCATTCACCTGTGATGTACTACTTCGATGACAGGCAGGCCCGTTGGATGTACAATGCCATAAGGGCGGGGACAGGCTCACTTAGCGCCCCCGCGTGCATGAGTTCGGATCCTGACATCCACAACGCATGGATAGCCTCGGTGCTTTCGCACGCCTTCCCCAACGATGCAGCTGCAGTGATACAGTCCGGCGGACCGAAGGGACGGGAGGCCTTCCACATAAAGGTGAACAGGGAGTTTCCCGAGCCCGTCTTAACCCCCTTCATCCCCCTCGGCATTGAGAATTTCATCGGAGCCTATGCTTACAAGATAATCCCCAAGGATGGCGCACGGATCCTGGCATGGCAGATCGGAGGCTTCAATACGCCGGTTCCTTACATGGCTACGTGGAACTATGAGAACGGCAGAACCATGACGCTCGGCGACTCCTTCGGCCTGGCCTTTTGGAGTTCGTATGCCGGAAGGAGTTCTCAGAATCCCTACAGTCTGGACATACTGATGAACATGGTCCTATACCTTACCAAGAGGAGGGTCCCCACCGAGGTCTTGGTCTTTCACAGGATGAGGACCTCCTTCATAGAATACAGGACCAAGATGGGCCTCCTCGTCTCCCTCATGGAATTCGTCCAGGGATTCGGCGCGAACGACCGGAGGATCGAGGAGATGATCGGGGAATTGCAGGCAAGGGTCTCCGAAGCGGAGAGGGAATACCTGTCGGAAAACTTCGTCCAATGCCAGTCCATCATGGATCAGGTGTTTACCGATCTGGACAAGGTCCAGCGGATGACGTTGAAGCTGAAGGAAAGGGCCCTAATGTGGGTCTTCATGGTCGAATGGCTTGTCGTTACCGCAACGCTTATGATATCGAGCTTTCTCGTCTGGACCTTCATGATCAGGAGAAGGCTCTACAAGGCCGTGCATGTGACTAGGCTGGCGTGAAAGACGCACCGTGCAATCTTGTGGGAAGACAGAGAGAGCCATCGCCAGGGACAGGTGCGAGTGAAAAAGACTCTAAGCACGTATGTGGACCCCCTGAAGATGTATCACATCTTGCTAGTCCCTGCCCTAGCGTACACTTCCTCTCCGCCGCGGAATTTGTTGGCGGGTCTGCAACTGTTATGAATTACAGATGGGACACCGATCCATTCAGACTCGTGAGCCTGCCAAGCCAAGAGACGACGATCTCCACGTAATACCCTCGGGCACCTAATGACGCTATCCGAGTCCAGGTAGCCGCTGGGCATCCCCATAGTAGCGGGTTTCAGGGGAGGTATGGGGGGCCTCTCGACCCTCCGAGGAGTTCATTGAGAGGATACCACGGAAATGGGCGAGAAGGCCTGCTTGTGGAGGTGGAAAAGGAATGTCGCAACCATCTTCCCGCGCAAGGACGCATCGCCTGTTGGGTCGAATCGCCTATGCGTCTTACTTCTTCATGCGAACCGAGAGCACCGGCGGTGCCATGAGGCCGTAAGGGACCTTGACGTAATCATCGGTCCACATTTCGCCGGCCGTTTTGAAGCGATCCGGGCCGGTCCAGTCAGGGTACTTCACGGCGTAGTGGAGAGGGCCGAGGAGGTTTCGCCTGCTGCTCACAACCTCGACCTCTAGATGGTTCTCCCCCGGCTGCAGATATTCGGTTACGTCCGCCTCGTACGGCGGCCATGCCAGTGGCGTAGCGGGCGAGCCGTTTACCCGTATCTTGATCAGGGTCCCCTCCCAGCTTGGCACCTCTACGAATAGCCTTTCCCCTTCGCCGATGTCTTCGGTAAAGGTGGCCTGGTACGTGATGGATCCGCCGTAGCAGGGGAAGCCCTGCTCAGTCCAGTCTCCCAGCTTGAGGCTATTAGGAAGATCCGTGACGACGGGCCTTCTTCTCCGCCACTTTACCCCGAACTCCCCGCAGAAGTAGAGACTCTCCAGCCCGTCCTCCGGCCCGTACTGGATCTCAAGCTCGACCCTGTTCTCGCCCGTTCGCAGATATGCCGCGGGTACCCTCAGCCTCTTGAAGGAGGTGTCTATCCACCACCCTTCATCCTCATCCGGGTCGAGCTCATTCCCGTTGACCTTTACCCTGAATCTCTCAGGTCGCTCCATGACGAGGTGGCACGGACCGCTCGGCAGTTTCTCGACGTCGAAGCGGAAGACGAGTCTGACCTGCGAGACGGGGCCCTCTCTCTTCTCCCTGGCCCACGGCTGGACCATCCTTCCACCCCTCTCGGGGAGCCCCATGGCCCGGCGGACCGCGTCGTCCACCTTTAGGATCTCCAGCGGCCCCTGCCACTCTCCCCCGCCGATCGAAAACTCAGCAACGTCGAGGGGAAATGCGTTTGGCTCGTCTCTAAATATCGGCCAGTCCTCCTGGGAGACCTCCGTCCTTCGGATCTCGCTCCACCTCGGCCTACGCTCCAGCCCCTCTTTGGGCTGCTGGTCCACCACGAAGAGCCTGCTCCCGTAGGGTGGCAGCTCGGTCCTGATGACCACTCCGTCCTTCGTCTCCTCGTACTCTGCAAGGAAGATCTCCCCGGTGGAGGCATCCCACTCTTGTACCTGACCTTTGGCGGGGACCTTGACCTCGAGGGGGCCGGAGGATCGGTCCTGCCTGGTGTGGCATATGAAGAGGACGTGCAGCCCGCTTGACTCGTCGTGCCTCAGCATGTAGAGGGAGTCGCCGTACTCGGATCCGTCGGCGGTCCTTATCGATACGCGCCTCAGGCTCTTGACCTTTGAGAGTTCGTTTACAAGTAGTTGCTCGGCCAAATCACAGCTTTCCGCCCTGCCGGCGAGGGAGAGAACCGCGTCGCTCCGTTCACCGTCGACAAGGGGGGCCACCTTGCCGACGAATATGACAGGGACCCCGGAGTTGATGAGCTGGTCGAGAAGGGCGAGGGTGGTGGATCTCATGGTCGCCATCGGGGGAACGATCACAGCCCTGTACTTTGCTTTCCCGACTACGAGGCCGCCGTTCACCGAGGCGATTCTGGAGGCCATCTCCTCGTCGACGTAGTCAAAGTCAACGTGGTTGCGCAGCAGGATCGACTGAAGCTTGTCGAAAGATATCTCGAGTTGGCGCAGCTCCTCTATCTCTCCAACCCTGCCGCAGTACAGTCCCCAGGCGCTCTCTATCGGGTGGATGACGGCGACATCCCTGACGGGTTCGCCCACGGTCAACAATACACCCACCCTTGCAAAGTAGTCCTCCACCACCGGGTAGTCACGCCACCAGGGGGACTGGAAGGATATCGACGCCGGGTAGTCCCTCTTGGCCTGTCCCTCCATCGTGTAGAGCGAGAGATGTTGGCAGCGGAGGTTTACGCCGAGGGCGGCCTGCCAGTCACCAACGGCTTTGTGTTCGGCAAGGGTGAAGTGCCACCCCGTGCAGCCGTAAAGCTCGCTGAGCATCCATCTCCTTCCCAGTTGGTGTTTCACAGAGCTGCACTGTTTGGCCGTGGCGAGCTCCGGCTTTACGCCGCCCTCCCGCTGGAGGATCTCGCCCCTCAGGATATCGATGCCTGGCGCCTGCATAAACTCGTAGAACCGCATAGCGCTGCCTATGACCGAGGTCTGGCTGGTCAGCGTCTCCTCTGCTAGGACATGGCCGGTGAATAGCAGCTCGTGCTCCTCGCACCACCTTCCTATTTGTTCGGCGAAGGAGCGGACGAACAGATGCGTGATGCAGTCTCTGTAGTTGAGCCGCGCCTTGGAGAAGGCCCGCCCGTCTACCCTGAAGAAAATCTCCGGGAGATGGTCGAGGATGTCGTACCCGTACCTGTCCCTGAATACGGAGGGAAGATCGTCTGTCCACGGTGCCTCCCCACCCCCATCGCCGAAGCTGAAGCCGCCGTAGTTGGGCTCGTCGGTGAAGATCCCTGGCACAATAGAGCCAAAGTACTGCCCCACCTCTTGCGCATATGCCTCGTGGGTAACCTCGATGAAGCGTCTCACCGCCTCGGCGGACAGGGTGTCCAGGTAGGTCTGGCCGTTGTACCACGGTGACTCCTCCGCCTCCCGTACCCTGAATATGAGCACGCTTTCCCTCTCGCCGGCCCTCTCCAGTTGCTGGGGTTCTACCCGCCTGACCTCCGTCGCCGTGTCTCGATCCACCCTTGCCAGGAAGACGGCAAGCTCCCGTCCGTCCAGAGCCGCCGAGCGCGGGTCGCTGATGGTCAGGACCAGTCTCTTCTGCCTGAACCTGTGGTCCTTGGTCACTATTCCGCCCGCGGCCCCCGATGGCCAACGGTCCTCGTCGTAGAGCCAGGCCTCCAGCCCCGTCTTTCGGGCCTCGTCGATGCAGGCCTCGACCATCTTGAACCATTCATCGGAGAGGTACTCGGTCGCCAAGCCGACCCTCGAGTGCATAAAGCCGCCGCCTAGTCCCATCTTCTTGAAGATCCTTATCTGGCGCCTCAGCTCTTCCTCCCGCAGCTTCCCGTTCCAAGCCCAGAAGGGCTTGCCGCGGAAAGCGGAGGACGGATGGGAAAAGATATCTTGCAGCAAGAACTCATCTCCGGGTTTCGACGCACGCGAAGTTAACCCATACTTATATGTATGTCCCGTCTGCGTCCGATCCTAGGGCGAGGCGCCCGTGGGAGACACTATGTCTTCCACGTCTCAGGGAGATTCTCTCCTGAGGAGATAGACGAAGCTGTCTTTATCCTCCCCGTTCACTTTTAGGTCGAGGATGTAGATGTACTCTGCCGAGCCAAGGGCAGCGGGGTTTACCTCCAGCCCCACGGATACTATCTCGTCTCTCCGAAGATCGGTGAAGTTCACCCTGCCGAAGGGTGGCGCCTTCTTGAGAGGGGTCGTGCCGGGTGGTTGTACACCTTTCGATACTGGGGCATATTCAACTCGCTCCCCGCTTCTCTCAACAAATATCCTCTGGACGGCCCACTGGTACCCCAAGAAGTCCTTTCTCCCAGGGAAGTACCCCGCGATCTCTCCCTCTTCGTCGAAGAGTACTCCCTGGAGACAGGCGACCGTCGATCCGTTTCTGCCCGCCCACAGGGTGAGATTGGAGAAGTCGAAGAGTATAAGCGTGTACTTCTTATCGCCCCACTGGAGGTCAAAGGTTCTGGTGCTCCAGGGTATCCCGCCGAACTCGCCCGTCCTGTTGAGGATGTGGGGGATGGATCCCACATG